>JBOHWI010000314.1:0-4244 GCA_050736675.1 Binatus sp. (SeqCode) | reverse complement strand
GAACTCCACTGAGGTCGCGACATAATTATCCGGCAGCGGCTGGCCATATATGTGCCACCCCGAAGGAATCTCGAACGCGGCGGAAACGCCAAGTTCCCTGCCGGGCACTGCGCGCTGCGACGACATCGTAATCGTCGCTCGAACGTCGCCCGCACTGATCGTCAGGCCGCTAGCGCCGGCAGCGACACCGAAATTCTTCAGCAGCACTTCCGACGCGGCCGGCCGTGTCTGGTAGTCCGGCAGGAACTGCTTGTCGCGCACCGTGCCGCTGGCATCGAGCAGGTAGTCGCCCGGAAATGGAATCCCGTAAAACGGATGCCCCTCGGGAATGTTGGTATTCAAAATTCCGTACTTTCGTATGATCGCACTGCCCTTGTCTGACAGCATTGGATAGCCGATCTGATACACGTCGGCGAATCGCTTGAGCGTGGCGGGCGAGTCGTAGGAGATCGACGCGACCTTGACGCCCTGCTTTTCAAGTTCCGCGCGCGAGTGTTCCAGCTCGACGAGCTGGCTTCGGCAGTAAGGTCACCAGTCGGCGCTGCGGGTAAACACCAGCAGCAGACCGTCGCGCCCCATCAGATCGTGCAGCGACCGTTGCTTGCCGTGCTGATCGGCGAGTTCGAAATCCGGGACCCGCTCGCCGATCTTGGCCCCCGTCTTGGGGTCGTCGTTCTGTGCGCGGACGAAATCCTTCCAGTCGGCCGGGTCTACCTTCTTCCCCGACCTGAAGCTCATCGGCACTTCGGTGAGCACTTTGATTTTGCGCGCCGTATCCAGTTTTGAATCGGCCGGCGGTCCGCTGGCGGCTGATGTACTCATGGCAATGATGCCCCTGGTAGTTACTAACGCGAGCGCTGCAATCGCAACTCGACTGCCAAGTCGCCGCAGTCTCATCACGCCAACACTCGCACGCCGCTACGCATAACTCCAGAGACGAGATTCCGCGTTCAGGCCAACCGCACAACATTGACGCGCCGCTGAAAAAAATCAACCGTGCTGTGCTGAGCCGCAACTCTGTCTATACTTGACCATCCGTTTGCTGGAGGAATCTATGCGTCCCAGGATCGACCGCCACTCCCTTACTTCAACCGCCGCGCTTGCGGCGCTCGTGATTCTGCTCGCATGCGTGGCTTCCTCCTGCAATTCGCAATCGTTCCAGCAGTCGTCGGGACCGCGGATGCCGACGCCTCCGCCCGCTCCTGTGCAGCCGCCTGCGCCGCCGATGAACGTCGCACGGCTTCTCAACGGAAACTGGATGGCCACCTATCCCGGTGGTCCCCTTCGAGTGGTAATCGGTCTCGATAAGATGTTACGCGGCCGCAATTATGTCGCGACGCTGATTGACGGCAACAAAAGTGTCCCGGCCGGCCAGATCGTGTGGAAGGGAACGCTGGACCAAAACGTGTCGGGCATCGTCCATGCCGATCAGATTTGCGCCGATCACGGATTCCTGCAGGCGCGATGGGTCAAGGCGCGCATAGTCGTCAGCGACGCCAGCAACTTCCGCGAAGATCTCGTCAACCCGACCGATTGCCACGGCTTCCCGGTGAAGTTCACCCGCGTCGGCCCCGCGCCGACGGCGCCGATCAAAGATTGACGGCGTGCAAATGAAAAGGCCGCCCACTTGAGGAACGGCCTCTTTTATCATCCTGGCGACCCGAGCAACACGAGGGGAGGAAGGATCTCGGATAGCTTCGCGCCAGCGAAGCCGGTACCGGTTCCTGGTCGGACACGCCCCGCTGGATTGAATTTATCCGCGGTGGTCTGATTTAAGAGTCTGTTACAGGCACCTTCGCCGCCGGTTTTCGCATGGAGCCCAAATGAACGAGCAAGTCACCCGCCAGATCCTGTGGAACATCCCGGCTGCGTTCATCGTGCTGATGTACGGGCTGCTCGGGCTGCTGATCGCCGGATTCATTTACGCCGGCCTCAGGTGGTACCGGCTGGTGAGTCTCGGCGTGCCCGACGATCGTATCGATCATCCGGTCGAGCGGCTATTGCTGTCGCTGCGCGATTCGTTCGGGCAGGGCAACGTGATTCGCGAGACCTGGGGCTGGATGCATTACGCGTTCTACGTCGCCTTCGTCGGACTGTTCATCGGCACCACAATCGTTGCGATCAACAGCGACGTACGCGACCTGTTCGATTTGTTCGGCGTCGATCTCTATTTTTATTACGGCGATTTCTACCTGATCTTCAAAGCCGCGATGGACACCTTCTTCCTCCTGCTGATCCTCGGCGTGCTGATGGAAGGCATGCGGCGCGCGGTGCGCAAGCCCGCCGTGCTGAACGAGCCGCCGGCCGACAAGATGCGCGACAATCTTGAAAACCGGCTCGGCTACTGGTTCCCGATGTCAATGATGGTGCTGACCGCCGTCACCGGCTTGATGCTCGAGGGCGCGCGCATCAACGCGTCGCATCCCGCGTTTCACGAGTGGGCGTACGTCGGGCGGGTCGTCGGCCATATCGAAGGGGCGCTCGGCGCCGGCGCGACGTACCATCGATGGCTGTGGCTGGTGCACGTGCTGTTCGTATACGCGCTGCTGTTTTGTTTTCCGTTCACCAAGCTGCGTCATTTGATCTTCGGCCCAGTGAACCTCTTCTTTCGCAATATGGGTCCGCGCGGGCGGCTCGCACCGATCAAGGATTTCGAAAACGCGGAGACCTTCGGCGTCTCGCAAGTCGAGCAGTACACGTGGAAGCAATTGCTCGACATGGGATCGTGCCTCGAATGCGGCCGCTGCACGATCAACTGCCCCACCGTTAACACCGGCAAGACGCTGAATCCGAAATTTCTCGTGATCGAGCAGCGCGAGCATCTGCTGGCTAAGGCGCCGTTCCTGCTTGCGGCGAAGGCCACCGGAAAAAATGGCGACGCGGCCGCCGCCGAAGCGCCCGCGTGGAACGGCCCCGATATGATCACGCAGGTCGCGACCGAAGAGGCAGTCTGGGGATGCACGTCGTGCGGATGGTGCGAAGAGGGATGCCCGGTCGGCATCGAGCACATCCAAAGAATCATCGACATGCGGCGCTACGACGTGCTGATGGAATCGCGGTTCCCGACCGAGCTGACGGGCGCGTTCAAGGGAATCGAGAACCAGGGCAATCCGTGGGGCCTCGCGCAGGAGAAGCGCGCCGAATGGGCGAATGGGCTGAAGATTCCGGAAATCGCCGAGCTCGAAGATCCGTCAGAGATCGACGTACTCTACTGGGTCGGATGCGCCGGCTCGTATGACGAACGCAATCAACGCGTCAGCAAGTCGTTCTCGGGCTTGATGAAACAGGCGGGCGTCAAGTTTGCGATTCTCGGGCGCGAGGAAACCTGCACCGGCGACCCGGCGCGCCGGCTCGGCAACGAGTATCTGTACGCCACCGTCGCCGCGCAGAACGTCGAGACGCTCAATCGCTACAAGCCGCGGCGAATAGTCACTCAATGCCCGCATTGCTTTCACAACTTGAAGAATGAGTATCCGGATTTCGGCGGCAACTATACGGTCCTGCACGAAGCCGAGTTTATCGACGAGCTAATCCAGGCCGGGCGCTTGAAGCCTCGCGGCAAGATCGCCGAGCGCATCACTTATCACGACCCGTGTTACATGGCGCGCCACAATCGCAAATGGGACAGCGCTCGCAGCGCGCTCGGCGCGATTCCGGGCGCCGAGGTGACAGACGTCGAGCAATCGAAGAATCGCACATTCTGCTGCGGCGCGGGCGGCGGATGCATGTGGAAAGAAGAGCACGAGGGCACGCGCATCAATCAGAAGCGCTTCGATCAACTGCAGGAAGCCAAGCCCAAGTGCGTCGCGGTCGGATGCCCGTTCTGCATGACGATGATGGAAGACGCGGTGAAATCGCGCTCACTCGAAGAAACGATGCGAGTTCGCGATCTCGCAGAACTCGTCGCCGAATCCACCGGCGTCAGCACGAAGTGAGCGCGTCGTGATATGATTCGACCCCGACCCAGAGGACAACCAATGAAACTGACTGCAGTATTCGAGAAGGTTCGCGGTGGTTATATCGGATTCGTTGAAGAACTACCCGGCGCGAATACGCAAGGACGTTCGCTGCGCGAGACTCGGGCAAATCTGAAGGAAGCGGTCGCGCTGGGATTGGATGCAAATCGTACTCTCGCAGAGGAAGCTGTCGGAGGAAAGAAAGTTATACGGGAGCCGTTTGAACTTGACGTTTAATGAAACGGCGGGATCTGCTGCGACACCCGGAGAAATTCGGATGTGAATTCC
>JBOHWI010000313.1:0-3838 GCA_050736675.1 Binatus sp. (SeqCode) | reverse complement strand
CCTTAGATAAGTCCGGGTCTGATGTACAGATTCTACGCTGAGACGGGTCGTGAATGCAGGGGTAGAGGCCGGGGCGAGCTTTGCCCGCATCGATCATCGCGCTTCTGCGTCTAAAGAAGCGTGCTGGTTTTGGCTCGGCTGATACCCCTATAATAATGCGATTCTTCGGCTTTATGGCGGATTTATGCTCCATCAGGTGAGCGGTGCAGGCGGGTTGGGGGTGGTGGAACTGGTGCTGGGCACAGGCCCAGTCGTCGCCGCTGTGTTGTGGCTGCTGGTGGCGTTCTCGGTCGGGAGTTGGGGAATTATCCTTTACAAACTGTTCCAGATTTCGCGCGCTCGGCGCCAATCGGAAAAGTTTATCGCGATCTTCTGGGAATCGAAAAACCTCGCCGCGATTCATACCGCGAGCGTCGGCTTGAAGCTGAGCCCGGTCGCGCAGGTTTTCCGCGCGGGCTACCAGGAACTACTGCAACTCACGCGCGCCAAGCGGCAGGCGGTCGGCTCGGACAGCGGTTTCTCGACCGACCTTGGCGGAATCGCGAACGTGATGCGCGCGATGAAGCGCCAGGAAAACGTCGAGCTGACCAAGCTCGAATCCGGCATCACTTTCCTGGCGACCACCGGCTCCTCCTGCCCGTTTATCGGTCTGTTCGGCACGGTGTGGGGAATCATGACGGCATTCCTCGGACTGTCGGCGTCGCATACGTCGAGTATCCAGGCGGTCGCACCGGGAATAGCCGAGGCGCTGATCACGACGGCCGTCGGTCTCGTCGCCGCGATACCGGCGCAGATGTTCTACAATTACTTCATCGCGCGCGTTCGCGTGCTGGCCACCGAGATGGACAACTTCACTGCCGAATTTTTGAATATCGCCGAGCGTCATTTCCTTTCGTAAGGGAGCAGCATTGCAATGGCATTCGATCCAGCGCAGCGCGGGCAGATGGTTTCGCAGATCAACGTCACGCCGCTGGTGGACGTGATGCTGGTGCTGTTGGTCATCTTCATGGTGACGGCGCCGATTATTCAGCAGGGTGTTGAGGTCACGCTGCCCAGCGTCAAGGCCGAGGCGCTGCCCGGCAAGGAAGAACAGTTCGTCGTGTCGATCACGAAGGACAGCCAGATTTATCTCAATGACGCGAAGCTCTCGGCCGACGATCTTACCGGCAAGTTGATGGCAATCGCGCAGGAGCGTCCCGACCGCGAAGTTTTTATCCGCGCTGACGACCAGGTGCCGTACGGCCAGGTGATCCGCACGATGGCGGCGATCAAGGCGGCGGGAATCGTGAATGTCGGGATGGTGACGGAGATGCCGGCGGCCGGCACGGATTCAGGCGCGAAGTGAGCGCTAATCGTGGCATCGCCGGACCATAACGGTGACGAGCAGCCGTCGCGGCTGGGATATTTCGCGGCGATCTTCGTGTCCGCGCTCGGGCATGCGGCGTTGTTCGCGTTCGTGTTTTTTATCGCGCCGCGGTTTTTGCATCCCGCGGAAGCTGCGCCGCCCGCATACACGGTAAAGATCGTGGACAACATTCCAGCCGGCGACTTGGGCACGCATCTGCCGCGGATCAATCGGCATCACGCGGAGGAATCGAAGGCGCCGGCGCCCAAGCCGGAAGAACCGAAGGTCAAGACGGAGGCGCCCAGAACGGAACTCGCGCTCAACGACGATAAGGACGCGCTCAAGATAAATGCGAAGGCAACCGACGCACCGACCCCGACGCCGGCGCCCGAGCCAACCGTCGGGCCGACCGTCACGCCGACAATAGAAGCGACGACGGCCCCGACTCCGGAGCCGACTCGCGAGCCGACCAAACATGCGACGCCGAAGCCGACGCCCGAGAAGGCCACTCGCGTTCGGCGCAAGCCTGAATCGACGGCGGCGAAGATCGCATCGACGCCGAGCGTCGCGCAGCGGATGGCGAAGCTGAGGCGTCAGTTGCTGGCGGAGCACGTCAAGCAGCTCGAGAAAAATCCACCGGATGAAGATGAAGGTGACGACGAGTCGGAAGCGCCTGACACGTCGCCGAAGGGTCCGGCCGGCGGAGGGCCGGTGGTGGCAAGCAACGCGACCGAGGGAAAAGGCTACGGAGTCGGTCCGGGCACCGGCAGCGCCGGGATTCTACAGGACCCGGAATTTCTGCTGTACTATAAGACCGTGCAGGATCAGATAAAGAGGGCCTGGAGCTTCACCGGCGGATCGAACGACCTGACGGCGACGGTGAATTTCGCGATCGGACCCGACGGTGCGCTGAACGGTCTGAAAATTGGCACGAGTTCCAACGATCCGGCGTTCGACGATTCGGTGATTCGCGCGATTCGGCGGGCCGCGCCTTTCCCGGCGCCCCCGGAAAAGTTTCGCGATCAGTTTTCGGCAGGAATCAAGGCCGTGTTTCAGCTCGGCGAACTCAAGTCCTGAGGGTGGGTAGGATGCAGGAGGTGCGGATGTTTTCCAGTCGATTCAGTAAGAGTCTGAGGCCGGCCACTAATCTATGAGGCGAGCAGCTGTTGTTCTGGAGCTCGCATGCGCGATCGTTCTCGCGCTCGCGACGGGACGGGCCGCCGCGCAGGCGGGTCCGATTACGATGCCCATCGTAGGACCGGGCTCGCAGCTCTCGACGATCGCGGTGTCCGGCCTGAAGAATCTCGGCGGCGACGACGACCATCGCCTCGGCAGCGCCTTCGTCGCCACGCTGCGCCGCGACCTCGAGCTCTCGGGCTATTTCCGAATTATCGATCCGCACGCATACATCGAGGATCCGCAGACGTCGGGGTTCGAGCTGGGGCAGTTCAATTTCGCCGACTGGCGCTCGATCAACACCGACTTCCTCGTCAAGGGTTCGGTGAATGCGAGTGGCGCCGGCGTCAAGCTTACCGCTTACCTTTACGACGTCGCTTCGCAGCGGCGGATGATGGGCAAGAATTTCAGCGGCGACGCCGGCGACGTGCCGCGGATGGCGCGCCGCTTCGCCGACGCGATTCTTCAAGCTGCGACCGGGCAGCGCGGTCCGTTCGATTCCAAGCTTGCGTTCGTCTCGACCCGCGGCGGCCGCGCCAAGGAAGTTTATACCCAGTCGATCGACGGGCAGGACCTGTTCAAGCTGACCGGCAATCCCACTATCAACCTGTTCCCGAGTTTCGACCGCGCCGCGCGCTATGTGCTGTATCTCTCGTACAAGAGCATGGAGCCGGCGCTGTACCTGGCGGACCTCAAGACTCAGCGCGAAGCGAAGCTCACCAGCCCGCACGGACGGGTGATCGGCGGCACGATCACGCCCGACGGCGAGCGCGTAGTTGCATCGATCGAGCGTGACGGCGTCACCAACCTGTACTTGCTCACGCGCGAGGGCGAGCAGATTCGCCAGCTCACCGACACCAGCGGAATCAACGTGAGTCCCGCGATTTCGCCCGACGGCGCGACGATGGCGTTCACCTCGGATCGATCGGGCACGCCGCAAATCTACGTGATGAGCCTATCGGGCGGCGCGCCCAAACGAATAACCTACAGTGGCGACTACAACACGACGCCCGCCTTCTCGCCCAAGGGCGACCAGCTCGCATATCAAAGCCGCAACAGCGGCCGCTTCGACATCTGGACGATTCCGGCCGGCGGCGGCGACCCGGTGCAAGTCACCGACGGCCACGGCTCCAACGAGTATCCGAGCTGGTCGCCCGACGGACGCTATCTCGCGTTCAGCTCGACCCGCGGCCATAATTCGAAAATTTATATACTAATGGTCAGCAACCGGAAAATTATTTCCGCTTTGACGGAGGGTAATGGCAATGATTCCTGTCCAGCATGGTCGGGTTGGTTGGGTGAATAGTCGTTCGACAT
>JBOHWI010000312.1:0-1713 GCA_050736675.1 Binatus sp. (SeqCode) | reverse complement strand
GAATGGATCCGCGAGTTCTGGATCCGAGGATTGGAGCGCGGGCTCGACGGAAGCGGGAAACCGGCTGAGGAGCTGTTCTGATGGACACTGACAACGGATTCGCACTCTCGCCGGAACTGCGTGCGCTGCGCGACCAGGTGGGAAAAATAATCCGCGAGGAAATTATCCCGATCGAAGCGCGCTGCGATCCCGACGCGCCCGAGATTCCGGAAGACGACTACTGGCGCATCGCGCGCAAGAATCAGGCGGCCGGCCTGTGGTGCATGGGCGCGCCGCGCGAGTACGGCGGCGGCGGTCTCGGCACTTTCGACATGTGCGTGCTCACCGAGGAAATGGCGCAGCATCGCATGGGATTGTACAACCCCGGCTGCGGGGTTTTCGGGCGCACACCGCCGCCGGTCATCTACGCGGGCAGCGAGGAACAGAAGCGCACCTACGCCGGCGGCACGATCAAGAATGCGTGGCACACCTTCTTCGCCATAACGGAGCCGTCGGGCGGTTCCGATCCCGCGGGCGCGATTCAATGCAAGGCGGTGCGCCAGGGCGATACCTATGTTCTAAACGGCACGAAGATTTTCATTTCGCATGCGCACGAGGCGGAGTGGGGCGTCGTCTTTACCCGCACCGATGCCAAGGCGGGGCGGAAGGGAATCACCTGCTTCATAATCAAGAAGGGCACGCCGGGATTCACGCCGCGGCCGATTCGCACGCTGCGGACGTCCGCGCTGCCGAATGAAGTTCAGTTCGAGGATTGTGTCGTACCTATCGAGCAGCGGCTCGGGCCCGAGGGCGAGGGCTTGAACCTGTGCCTCGATCTGCTGACGCGGCTGCGCTTCCCGTACTCGGCGTGCAATGTCGGAGTGGGAGTCGCGGCGCTCAGGATGGCTATCGATCACGCCAAGCAGCGCAGCACCTTCGGCGAGCTGCTGTCGAAGCGGCAGGCAATACAGTGGATGCTGGCGGACTCGGAGGTCGAGCTGCGCGCGGCGCGATGGCTGACGTGGGAAGGCGCGTGGAAGGCCGACCGTGGCGAGGATTTCCGCACTGAGGCGTCGATCGCGAAGCTCTATTCGAGCGAGGTGCTGGGCCGGGTGATCGATCGCGCGGTGCAGATTCACGGCGGCTACGGCGTCAGCAAGGAATTTCCGATCGAGCGATGGTATCGCGAGGCGCGCATCCGCCGAATCGGCGAGGGCCCCAGCGAAGTGCATAGGATGGTAATCGCGCGCTCGCTTTTGCGATGATCGCTCCGGGAAAACGTTGATGCATTGCTCAAAGTGCGGAACCGACAACCGTGAAGGGCGCAAGTTTTGTGCGCAATGCGGTTCTGCGCTGGCGGCGAGGTGTCCGGCATGTGGCGCCTCGAATGAGCCTGGTGAGAAATTCTGCGGTGAGTGCGGTGCCGCAATCGGTTCGTCGAAACGCGCAGCGCACGAGGCCGGCTCGACCACCGATTCGCGGATTCAAGTCGCGGCAGAGGTTACCGCGCCGGACTCGCTTGAAGGCGAACGCAAGACGGTCACTGCTCTGTTTGCGGATATCAAAGGTTCGACCGAGCTTGAGCAGGACCTCGATCCCGAGGAGGCGCGTGCGATCGTCGATCCGGCGCTCAAGCTGATGATCGATGCGGTGCGCCGCTATGACGGTTACGTCGTACAATCGACGGGCGACGGCATCTTTGCGCTGTTTGGTGCGCCGGTCGCACACGAGGAC
>JBOHWI010000311.1:0-4046 GCA_050736675.1 Binatus sp. (SeqCode) | reverse complement strand
CGGCCGGACTGCTCGAATTTCTGGCAACCTGCCACCGAACAGGCAGCGGGGTGTTCAGGATTTGGTTGGCGTGACGCGATCGGCGCGCAAAAATTATTTTTTTTCAACCGCGAGGGAATTCACGATGCCATCAATCAAGGCCGGTAACATCAACCTCAACTACGACACCTGCGGCGACGGCGAGCCACTGCTGCTGATAATGGGATTCGGAATGTCGGGCGCAGGATGGCTTCCCTCGCTGCCGTTCTTCAGCGGCTTCAAGTCCATCTACTTCGACAATCGCGGCACCGGACTCAGCGACAAGCCCGAGGGTATCTACACCGTTGAGGCGATGGCCGACGACGCGAGCAATCTGTTGCGCGCCCTCGGCATCGCGAAAGCCAAAGTTTTTGGCGTGTCGATGGGCGGGATGATCGCGCAAGAGCTCACGCTCAGGCATCCCGAGCAGGTCAGCAAGGTCGTGCTCGGATGCACGATGGCCGGAGGGCCAACTGCGAAAATGGCGTCGCCGGAGATCCTCGACAATCTGATGACGGCAAACAAGATCATGGCGACAGATCCGGAGAAGGGCTTCGACCTCCTGCTTCCCGCGATCATGCCCCCGGAATTTGTCGCCGATCATCCCGAGATCAAGCAGATGATGGTCGCCGGTGCGAAGATGATGCCGCCGACGCCGCCGGAAACCGCGGACCGCGCCATGGCGGGAATCCAGACGTTCAACGCCTACGATCGGCTGGGGCAGATCAAGTGCCCGGTGCTGATCGTGCACGGCGACCAAGACGTGCTGGTGCTGCCGGAGAACGCGAACCTCATCAAGGGCAAAATCCCGCAGGCCGAAATGTACATGATCCCCGGCGCCGGGCACGCGTTCCAGGCCGCAGACCCGGTCGGCATCCACCAGAAAATCGTCGAGTGGCTGAGGAACTAGGCAGTTACAAGCTGCCCGGCTCGTTCGATCGATACCGCGCTCGGATCCAGTAGCGCGGTGGTCGCGTCTTCTTCCCAGTCCCCGGCCGGAATCGCCAGCGGATCTTCCGCGCGCAGGCGATGCTCGACGACCATCCGCGCCAGGATCATGCGCCGCGCGTCGCCGCCTTTGGCGCCGGTAGTCGATCCTTCCCACATCATCAGCGCTGCGCTCGCAGCATTGTAGAGTGCGTCCGTCGCGAGCCGCGCCAATCGTTCATGCCGCGGCTTCGATGCGACCTCGCCTGCGAACGCAACCGCGCGATCTATTAACTGCCCGACTTCCGCGCGAAAATCTGCGGGCGCCGCCGTTGCCGCATCGAGCTTAGCCTTCAGCGCCCGCGCGAGCGTTTCGTGACCGCCGGATTTGGCGACCGCACGATTGATCACGTCGAGCGCGTTGATATTGCTGGTGCCCTCCCACAGCACGCCGATATGCGCATCGCGGATTAGCCGCGAGTTGACCCAATCCTCGACGTAGCCGTTGCCGCCGCGCACCTCCATCGCGCCCGTCGCGACTCCTATGTTGTCGCGGCACGCGCGGAACTTGAGCACTGCGGTCAGGATGCGCATCACGCGCTCGGCTTCCGCGTCGCCCGCGCGCGCACGATCCATCATCGTCGCGTCGTACGTGAAGACCGAAAGCGCCTGCTCCGTCCGCACCATAAGCTTCATCAACTGGCGCCGGAGCAGCGGATGTTCGATGATCGCACGGCCGAACGCCGAGCGATGCTGCGCCACCTGCATCGACTCGTTGAGGCATCGGCGCATCATGCCGGCGGCGCGCGCGCCGTGCGACATGCGGCTCAGATTCACCATGTCCATCATCTGGCGGAGTCCGCAGTCGAGCGCGCCGAGCTGGTAGGCGATTGCGCCCTCGAGCACGACTTCGCCGCTCGCCATCGAGCGCGTGCCGAATTTGTCCTTGAGCCGCGCGATTCTGTAATTGTTGCGCTCGCCGTTTTCCAACCGCCGCGGCATCAGGAAGAGCCCGAGCCCCTTCGATCCGGCGGCCGCGCCGTCGGGCCGCGCCAGCAAAAGCACGACGTCGCCGTCAACCGCGGAGCAGAACCATTTGTCGCCGTAAAGCCGCCAGAAATCACCCTCGCGCTTCGCCACCACCGCGCTGTTGCCCAGGTCGGAGCCGCCCGCGCGCTCGGTCATGTATTGCGCGCCCTTGAAAATCTCGTCCATGTTCTGCGACAGCATGCGGCCGAGGTAACGCCCCTTGATGTCGTCGCTGCCGTAGTTTTCGACCAGCACCGCGCCCGTGTCGGTCACGCTTATAGGGCACATCAGCCCAAACTCGGCCTGCACGAACAGGTACTGGAACGCGTACTTCGCGATGTAGGGCAGCGGCTGGGGCCATCCGAGCACGCCCGGCCGATGCGCCATCGCATGCAGCCCGAACTCGCCGAAACCGATCCGCTCCATCTCGCGGTACGCCGGATGGAACTCGACCCAATCCTCGTCGCGCCCGAAGCGATCGCGCAAATGGAGCACCGGCGGATGCTTGTCCGCGATTTCCGCAAGCTCGTCGAGCCCGCCGCCCGCGAGCGCGCCGAGGCGATCGAGATGCGGCTCCATCGCAGCGCGCAATCGCGGCTCCATGTGCAGATCGAGCAGGTCGCGCAGCCCGCGGTCGATGCGGTAGAAATTCATGCCGCGGCAATCCGGCGCAACCAGGTCAGCCGCGGTGTTATCGCGTTCGAGTTTGTCGGAAATTGCAGATGCCATTGAGAACTAGAAGTAATCTTTTCGCGGTTGATTGGCTACAAACATGAAGACAACCATTTCGGCGGACGAAACGCGTCGGATTGCGCTGGCGGCGCAGGGCTTTGCGAGTCCGCGGCCGTCGGCGCGTCCCGACCGCCGGCACTTGCGCCGGGTCATCGCGCAAATCGGCCTGCTGCAAATCGATTCCGTCAACGTGCTGGTTCGATCGCACTACCTGCCGCTCTTCTCGCGCCTCGGTTCTTACGCGCCCGAAATCCTCGACGAGTCGTGGCTGGGGCGCCCGGCCAAGCGGGAGCTGTTCGAATATTGGGGACACATGGCCTCGTTGATGCCGCTCGAGATGCATCCCCTGCTTCGTTGGCGAATGGCGGAGATGTCTGCGAATCACAAGGACAGCGACACCTGGGTTGGACGTCTTAATCGCAGCCGCCCGGGTTTCATGCAGGCCGCGCTCGGTGAGATCGCGGAGCGTGGCCCACTCAGTGCGCGCGAGATCAGCGGCGCGGGCAAAAGCAAAGGCGGATGGTGGGGATGGAGCGACGGCAAGCGCGCCGTCGAGGCGTTGTTCGCGGCGGGCAAAGTCGCGGCGGCGGGACGGCGCGGCTTCGAACGCGTTTACGACCTGGCGGAGAGGGTAATCCCCGCACGCTTCCTCGCGATGCCGACGCCGGCGCCCGAAGACGCGCAGCGAGCGCTGATGCGAATCGCGGCGCGCGCGCTCGGCGTAGCCACGGAAAGCGATCTTTGCGACTACTTTCGCATCCTTATCAGCCCCGGACGGCGGCGCATCAGGGAACTCGTCGAGACGGGAGAATTGCTGCCGGTAAGCGTCGAAGGGTGGCGCGAGCCGGCCTTCGTCCATCGCGATGCCAGGTCGCCCCGCAAAATCGACGCGCGCGCCCTGCTCTCTCCCTTCGACTCGCTGGTCTGGGAACGCGCGCGCACCGAAAGAATCTTCGGTTTCCGCTATCGGATCGAAATTTACACTCCGTCACCAAATCGCAAGTACGGCTACTACGTCCTGCCGTTCCTGCTCGGCGACCGCCTGGTCGCCCGCGTCGATCTGAAATCCGATCGCGCAACCCGCACGCTCCTCGTCCGCGGCGCGCATTGCGAATCCGGCACTCGCCCGAGCGCGATCGCCGGCGCGCTGATGCGCGAACTCGACACAATCGCATCGTGGCTAGGCCTCGAACGAATCGAGATAACCCGCCGCGGCAACCTCGCGCAAAAACTCCGTTCGATGTGATATTCGGCGCGCGACCTCATAGGTCTGTCATTCTGACGACCCGAGCAGCGCGACGGCAGGAAGGACCTCTCTTAATACTGGGTGCAGGGGTCAC
>JBOHWI010000310.1:0-2099 GCA_050736675.1 Binatus sp. (SeqCode) | reverse complement strand
TGTTAGAGCCGACCGTCACCGCCCAGATCGAGAGTTGATCCCACGGCAACAGGTATCCGGTGAACGACAGCAGCAGCGTCAGCACCAGCAGGATCACGCCGACCACCCAGTTGAACTCGCGCGGCGGTTTGTACGAGCCCGTCATGAATACGCGGAACATGTGCAGCCACACGGCGATCACCATTCCATGCGCGGCCCATCGATGCATGTTGCGCATCAACATCCCGAACGGCATGTCGAACTCGAGGTACTTCATGTCGGCGTAGGCGTATTCCGCCGTCGGCCGATAGTAGAACATCAGGTACACGCCGGTGACCACCGTCACCAGGAAGAGCAGAAACGTGATGCCGCCCATGCACCAGGTGAAGCGCAGGCGCACCGTATGCTTCTGCACTTTCGACGGATGCAGGTGCAGCCACACGTTGCCGGACACCATCAGGATCCGGTTGCGCGGCGTGTCTTCGTAGCCGTGCCTGAAGATCGACTGCCAGGCCTGCGAATCGGTTATCTGGCGTTTCGTTTCGTTCCAGTCAAACTTAGCCATCCGCTACCAAGCTCCATGGAGCCGCTTTAAAAATGCGCTCACAGCAATCTCAGCAAATTCTATAAAAAATTCCAATCCTTACGACATTGCGCTCGCGAGCCCGCTCGAAATCCGGCGTAAGGCTACCTAATTTTGCCCGATCTCTGCAACAAAGAATGCTCATTGAAATGACGGAGTTTACGCACGATTCCAAATCGCGTTTCTTCCCTTCTGCCGCATTTCCCCTCTCCCGCAGGGAGAGGGGAACAGCGGCAGAAGCTCTATGCTTTCGGTTTGTCGGAGTTTCGGCGGAAGCGGCTGAAGAACGCGACAGTCAATCCCCACAGCACCATCAGCAATGCAATTCCGATCACGCCCAGCCCCACTCCGGCCAGGATTCCCGTGGCGCACAGCACTGCGCCGATCACCAGCAGCGGTATCGCGAACGCGATCGGATTGAACGGGTCGTTGCGCGCCGCCCGCGCGACCATCGCGGCCGCCTGCTCCGCCGTGCCCGCGTCCTCGTTGCTCTCTTTAAGCAGGCTGACTGCGTAGTCCGTCAGCTCCTGGCGGTTGGGCATCGCGCGCAGACGGTCGGCAAGCTCTCGGGCGAGTTCCTCGACGCGTTCGTCGTTGGCCTGGGAGTCAGAGTCGGGTTTATTCGATTCAGCCACGCTGCGTCTGTCTTCGCTCCGCAGCTAACACCTATCGAACATGAGATCGAGCTGTCAACGAAGCCCGCGCCGCGGCGTTTCCAGACGGCCGGGGTGATTGGCGCCGATCAATTGCGCCTTGACGCTTGACCCCGGATTATTTCGACGCTATTGTCGAAATCGACAGTGATGCCGAAAATCGTAGATCGCGAACGCCAGCGCAAAACCATCCGTACTGCGGCGCGGCGCGTCTTCGCGCGGCGCGGAGTCGAGGCCGCCGGCCTGGTCCACGTCGCCAGGGCTGCCGGAATCGGACGCGCCTCCATCTATCACTACTATCGCGACAAAGCCTCGCTGGTCCGCGACCTCGTACGGGATCTGCTCGCCGAAGAGGAGAGCCTGTTCGCCGACGCACTTCGCAACTCGAAGGGCAGTCCGCTCGAACGGATTGAGAATCTCGCGGGCACGCTGACGGAGCTGTTCGCCGAGTGGGCGGCGCTGGGCAAGATGTTGTTCGACCTTTGGGCTTCGTCGGGCGCGATGTTCAAGCCGTTCTTCCGTCGAATTCGCCGCGACCTCGCCGGGTTGATCGTCGAGGGCCAGCGCACCGGGGAGATAGACCGGAGCCTTAAGGCAGAAGACGCTGCGACGGCGGTTATCGCGATCATCGATGGCTTGCTCTTGCAAATGATCGTGGATCGGGCCCCCTTTGATGACGCGGCCGCGATTCGTCGAGTTCTCGTCCGCAGCGTGCGGAGGATACTGCGGCCGTGAGTTCGCTCGCGCTCATGCGGCTTCTGGAGTCGGCCCCCGCTCGCTACGACGCGGGAATGCGGGCGCTGACGCTGGGCAAGGTCGATCAGATTCGCGACGCGCTGGCCGAGGCAGCCACGTCCGCGCCCGGCGCCAGGGTGCTCGAGATT
>JBOHWI010000309.1:0-2591 GCA_050736675.1 Binatus sp. (SeqCode) | reverse complement strand
TAGAGACAATCGCGAGGAAGACTGCCAACCGTACCGGGGAAAGATGAAGACGGTCTTTCAGAAAATAGTTAACGGGAATCGCGGCGATGCCCAGCGGCGAACCCAATCCGACCGCGACATTCAAGATCGCGAAATAGAAAAGCACCTCCCATTGCATCGCCGATGCGCGGCCCGCGCCCAGCGCTTTGTGCGCGCCGGCATCGTCGTCGCGCGCCGCGGGTTGCTCGACTTCCATCAGATCACTTTGGCCAAGAAGAAGAGACTATGCAGTCTTCGGGCTGTTAGAAGTATGGAATCGGGCACGCCCTTGATTTGGAACATCTATGCAGCATAGTCAACAAACTTTCATCGGCCCGGGATGAAAAAGGCGTCGGCGCGGAGGCTTACTCCCGCGGCGAATGCGCGCGCATGAAGCGGCGCCAGATTCGGCGCGCATGCTGATCGTAGTCGGTCATCGTGCGGACCAGCGTCGCCAGCGCGCGAGTCGGCATCAGTTCTTCGGGCAGTAACGGGTCGAGATTGATGTGCCGAATCACGTCGCGGCCAAGCACCATCGACTCCGCGGCGGCGCTATCGAGCGGCATGCGATCGAGCTTCTTGTCGCTGGCGAGCATCTCGTCCACCAACGCGCGATACGTTGCGAGCATCGTGGCCGTATCCCAGAGACCGGTCGCCCTTGCGCGCGCTTCGTCGTCGAGATCATTCAGGCCCACGACCAATGCCGCCGGATGAAGGCCTAGCGCGCGCAACTGATCCCGCAGTTCGGCCACGGAGTCGCGCAGATTGGCGGGCCGGATCCAGAGACCGGCCTGGAGTTCGCGAAACCCGCGCAGGCGCATCGCACGCTCATGACGCCGCAGTGCGGCGCGGTCGCTGCGCGGGATGCTCGCGTCGAACACTCCTATCCACCCGCCGGACCACGGCCTGGCCAGGTCGCCGAGGCTGCGCCATTTGCGGACTTCATCGCGCATCGCCTCGCCCGACGGACTCAGGCGGTAGCGGCCGCGGCCGGTGTTGGCGGCGACGGATTGCTCGACGAGGCGCGTCAGCGCCATCCGCAGGCTCTGTTCCGAGAATCCGAGCGCCGTGCCGACGCCCAGAAGTTCCGCAGCCGACATCTCGCGCGGGTATCGATTGGACAGAAAATCGATCACCAGCTCGCGCGCGGTGAGGTGCCTGGGCGCATAACGAGGATTTGCAAGAGTCGCCATTCCCGGTTATATACAGGTTTGTGCGGCAGAGAATAAACGCCCCGATACTTCGACCGAAGATTGGAGGATATCATGTTCCAGGCGCGTAGCGTTTTCACCGACGACGAACTGCTGATGCTCAAGCGCAAATCGCAGTGGCGCGCGGCGTGGATGATCTTTCATGCGTGGGCGGTGATCTTCGGCGCGATGGCGCTCTTCGTGTGGTGGCCGAATCCGCTGACGTTTATCGCGGCGACGTTGATCATCGGCGCGCGGCAACTTGGGCTCGCCATTCTGTCGCATGACGCGTCGCACGGCCTGCTGTTCAGCAACATGAAGCTGAACGACTTTGCCGGCACCTGGCTGACGGACTACGCGCTGTTCGGCGACATGTACGCGTACCGCCCCTACCACGTCGCCGGGCACCATCGGTTTACGCAACAGAAAAACGATCCCGACCTTGGCCTGACGGCACCGTTTCCGATCACGCGCAACAGCATGCGGCGCAAGGTCATTCGCGATCTTACGGGGCAGACGGCGTACAAGCAGAAGGCGGCGCTGATTCGCCGCGCGTTCGGGCGCCCCGACATGCCGGCGTCGCAGCGGCTGGCGATGGGATGGAAGCGGCTGCACGGCGCGATCGTCACCAACGCGATAATTTTCACGATACTCGCGGCGAGCGGTCACTGGTTGCTGTTCTTCGCGCTGTGGGCAATCCCATACATGACGTTTCACGAAGTGGTGGTGCGCATTCGCAGCATCGCCGAGCATTCGATGGCGCCCGACAACGACGATCCGTTCCGCAACACGCGCACGACGCACGCGAACTGGCTGATGCGCGCGCTGGTCGCGCCGTACTTCGTGAACTATCACCTCGAGCATCACCTGCTGCTGGCGGTGCCATGCTACAACCTGCCGCGCGCGCACGAAATTCTGCTGGCAAAGGGCTACGGCCCGCGGATGGAGACGCAGCCCGGCTATGCCGCGGTGCTCGCGCTGGCGGCGTCGAAGCCGGAACTGTCGCAAATGCAAGCCGCCGCGTAGTCGAGCGACTCCAATACTCAACTCGCGTCCAGCCCAGCTCACCCGCGCGGTTCGTCTCAATCGCGTGAAGCCCCGGATGCAGTGGTCTATGGAAATAATTCGACCGGTCAGAAGGCGCGATAGACTTCGCGTCGATGCCCAACAACCGCGACAGTCACCAGTAACTCGCTATCGTTGATCCCATAGATGATCCGATAGTCTCCGGATCTGATCCTCAGATAGTTAGTGGGCTTGACGCGCTCAGAATTAAATGGGCGCGGATCAGAGGCCAAGGAGTCGATGCGACGGGCTATTCGAAGTTGCGTTTCGCGCGGAATTTGCGCGAGTGCCTTAACCGCCTTGGGCAGAACCTTGACC
>JBOHWI010000308.1:0-3339 GCA_050736675.1 Binatus sp. (SeqCode) | reverse complement strand
TTCTGTTGCTTGGTGCCGGCGTCTGGACCGGCTATTCGCGGTTCTTTATGGACGCCGTCGCGACCGACAGCCTTCTGGTCTCAGGTAACATCGAAGCTCACGAAAGCGTCGTCAGCTTCAAGGCCGTGCAATCGCGCGTCGTCGAACTGCCCTTCGACGAAGGCCAATGGGTGAAGGCCGGAACGCTGCTGGCAAGGCTCGACGACAGCGACTACCGCCAGCAGGTCGCAATCAACGAAGCCGCTCTCCGCGTGCAGCAACAAGAGCTCGCTTCCGCGATACAGAAGCTCGAGGCCACGCGCGCGACGGTCGCCAACGACAAAGCCGACCTCGCGCAAAAAAATATCGACTACGTCCGCAGCCAGAAACTCTGGAGCGACAAGATAATTTCCGGCGACCAGCGCGACCACACCGAGACGGCGCTCAAGCAGTCGAACGCCGCGATGCAGCGAGACCTCGCGATGGAGCGCAGCGCGCAGCAGGACATTGCGGTCGCCAAGGCGAACATCCAGAGCGCCGGAGCGAATCTCGATCTCGCCAATATCATGTTGGGCTACACCACACTGCGCGCGCCGTTCTCTGGCGTAATCCTCACGCGCCAGACGGAGCTCGGCGAAGTGATGCAACCGGGCACGCCGGTCGTCACGCTGGCCGACCTCGATCACGTGTGGCTGCGCGCCTACGTGGCCGAAACCGATCTCGGCCGAATCCGATGGGGCCAGGCGGCGACGATTCACACCGACACTTACCCCGACAAAGCGTATCCGGGACAGATCTCGTTCATCTCGTCCGAAGCCGAGTTCACGCCCAAGAGCGTCGAGACTCACAAGGAGCGCGTGACGCTCGTCTATCGAATCAAAATTGACGTCGAAAATCCCCGTCATGAACTGAAGCCCGGGATGCCTGCGGACGCGACCATCCACCTCGGCCCTCCCGTGCAAAGCGGCAACAGTCGTGGATGACAAGACGGTCGTCGTCCGCGATCTGGTGAAGGATTTCGAGGGCGTCCGCGCGATCGATCACCTCAGCTTTGACGTCGCACCGGGCGAAATCTTCGGCATCGTGGGACCCGACGGCGCCGGCAAAACCACGACCATGCGCATCCTCGCGGGAGTGCTCCCACCTGACGCCGGCACCGCGAGTGTCGCCCGACACGACGTGGTTGCAGACCCCGAAGGCGTCAAGAGTCTCATAAGTTACATGCCGCAGCGCTTTGGCCTCTACGAAGACCTGACGGTGGACGAGAACATCCGATTTTACGCGGACCTGTTCGGAGTTCGCAGGCGGGAGCGCGAGCGGCACGCCGCCGAGTCGCTGAAAGCCTGCGGCATGAGCGAGTTCCGGACCCGATTGGCCGGCAAGCTCTCCGGTGGAATGAAGCAAAAGCTCGGGTTGGTCTGCGCCCTGATACACACCCCGCGCGTGTTGCTGCTCGACGAACCTACCAACGGCGTCGATCCGGTTTCGCGCCGCGAATTCTGGGCGATGCTTTATTCGCTCGTCGGCCAGGGCGTCACCGTCGTCAATTCCACCGCGTACCTCGACGAGGCCGAGCGATGCCATCGCGTGGCGCTGCTTCATCAGGGGCGACTGCTCTTCTGCGACTCGCCCACGCGGCTCAAGTCGCGGCTTCAGGGCTCGGTGGTGTCGATTGTGTCGTCCGAAGCACGCCGCGTCAGAGATGAACTGGCCACCGCCGATGGTGTCTCGAGCGTGGTGTTGGTCGGCGACGCGGTGCATCTGTTTGTCGATGACGCCGAGCGGCGCATTCCCGATCTCAGCGCACGGTTGAGCGGCGGCCAGGTTCCGTTTGACGAGATTGTCCGCGCCACGCCGACTATCGAAGATCTCTTCGTCGAGGCAGTCCGCAAAGACTCGGCGAACCAGGCAGCATGACGCGACTCAACGGCAATTCGGTAGAAGTCGAAAACCTGGTGAAGCGTTTCGGCGACTTCACCGCCGTCGATCGCATTTCATTTGCGACGCGCACCGGCGAGGTGTTTGGATTTCTCGGCCCCAACGGCTCGGGAAAGTCGACCACGATTCGAATCCTGTGCGGACTGCTGCATCCGACCTCGGGCCGCGCGACCGTAGCCGGCTACGACGTAGTCGAGTCGCCCGAATTGATCCGCCGCAACATCGGCTACATGTCGCAAAAATTTTCGCTCTACGCCGACCTGACCGTCTTCGAAAATTTACGCTTCTACGCGGGAATGTACGGCGTGCCGGCTCACGAGTTGCGCGGCCGCATCGACTGGGCGCTCGAGATGGCCGGACTCCGCGGCCGTCAGTCGAACCTGACCGGCACCTTGTCCGGCGGATGGAAACAGCGCCTGGCCCTCGGCTGCGCCGTGCTGCATCGTCCGCCAATCGTATTTCTTGACGAACCGACGTCGGGTGTCGATCCGCTGTCGCGCCGGCTCTTCTGGGAGTTGATCCAGCGGATGAGCAGCGACGGCGTCACCATCTTCGTAACGACGCATTACATGGACGAAGCCGAATACTGCAACCGCCTGGCGCTCATGAATGCCGGCAAATTGATCGCGCTCGGCACGCCCACAGAACTCAAGCTGGGCTCGATCCAGGGCTCGCTGCTGCTGCTCGAATGCGATCGCCTTGGTGACGCCATAGAGCGTCTCCACCGCTTTAATGGCATTCGCGACGTCGCCGTCTTCGGCAACGCGCTGCACCTGGTCGTCTCCGATGCGGTTATGGCTCCCGCGATTCGCGCCGCGCTCGAGGCTGACGCGATCTCAGTCGTGAGTTTGCACACGATTCGCCCGAGCCTCGAAGATGCGTTCGTGGCTCTGACGACTCGAGGCGGCGCTGAGCCGCATCCGGAGCCGGCGCCATGAGTCTTCGACGATTGCTCGCCATCTCGCGCAAGGAAGTTTTCCAGGTGCTGCGCGACTCACGCAGTCTGCTGGTCGTCCTGCTGATGCCGCTGATGCTGATGACCGTGCTCGGTTACGGCGTCAATCTCGACACCAAGCACATCAAAGTGTTCGCCTACGATCGCGAAGGCAGCCAGGCGAGCCAGGATCTCCTCAAGCACTTTCAGTCGTCCGAGTATTTCGACCTGGTCGCAATCGTCACCAGCTACCGCGCGCTGGCAACCGCTCTCGACGACGGCCGCTGCCAGCTCGCGATCGTGATTCCGCACGACTTCTCCGCGCGTCTCCACGACGGGCGTCCGGTGAACATACAAGCCCTCGTTGACGGCTCCGACAACAACACCGCCGAGATCGCGAACGGGTACGCCCAGGGAGTTCTCGCGTCTTATGGCGCCGCCGTTCAAGCCGACTATCTCCGCAAGTCTCACGCGCCGATGGTGAATCC
>JBOHWI010000307.1:0-6548 GCA_050736675.1 Binatus sp. (SeqCode) | reverse complement strand
CGATATCCGCGGTCCGGCTCGGCCCCGTGATCAACGTCAACCGATTGGCGGCGACACCCTCGGGACCGAGCGCGGCGAGCACCGCCGCGAGATTCGTCATCACGCGATCGATTTGAACAATCACGAGACTTGCCGTTGGCAGCAGCGTGAGGGAGCCCGGCCGATTCGCGTTCGAAGCGACTGCCAGCGTGCCGGTCGAAGCGATCGCGAAGTCTGCTTCCGCGATCCCGAGTTCGGCATCCGCGACGCGCGAGCGCATCGCTGCGCGCTCGGTGTCCGCCACCGGCAGCGTGCGAACGATTCGAAAATCGGCGCGCTCGAGCGCCTCGCCGATCGCGTCCATGTCGCACGCGATGCCTTGTCCGAGCGCTACTGTCTTGGCGCCGAGCTCTCGCGCTAGAGTGACTATTCGACTAGCCACTTCGGGCGGGGTGAGTATTCCAAGGAATTTGCCGCCGACCTCTTCGAGCTCGCGCGCGAACGTCGATGCGAGCTCGGCCCGATGCGCTGAAGCCGCCACCGGCACCGCGGCCGTTACCGCCGCGTCATGCGAATTGATTCGCGCACCGGCGCCGAGCGCGTCCTTCACGCTCGCGATTATTTTGTGCAGATCGGCCACCTTCAGCCTGGTGGTCGCTTGTGCCGCCGCGGCCGCGGGAAGTCGCGATACTTGGTCCAGTTGCCGAATGGGCCTGGCATCCGGCGCAGATAGCCGTTGTGCGCGAATGGTTTCAGCACCATCGCGGCGAATTTCCCCAACGCTCGAACAGTCCGCGGATGGAGCGCCATCGTTGCGAACCGCCGCGCGCCGCGACGCGCCCGCTCGATCGTGCGCGGCCATTTGAGCGGATGCTTGCCGGTGCTCTCTTTCCAGCGCAGATGAAGCAAAATTCGCGGGATGTCGATCTTGACGGGACAGATGTCTTTGCATGCGCCGCACAGCGTCGAAGCGAACGGCAGGTAGCCTGCCGCACTGCCGAATAAATTCGGACTGACTATCGATCCGATCGGTCCCGGATAGACCGAGCGATAAGCGTGGCCGCCGATGCGCCGGTAGATCGGGCATACGTTCAGGCACGCGCCGCATCGGATGCAATTCAACGCCTCGCGCAGGACCGGGTCGGCGAGCATCGAGCTGCGCCCATTGTCCAGGATGACGACGTGCATCTCACCCGGCCCGTCGAGCTCGCCCTCGCGCCGCGGCCCCGTGATGAAACTGGTGTAGGTCGTCAGCTTCTGCCCGGTCGCGGTGCGCGCGAGGATTTCCAGGAAGTGGCTCACGTCTTCGAGGCGCGGGATGACCTTCTCGATTCCCATCACGGCGACGAACGTCTCCGGCATCGTGCTCGACAGGCGGCCGTTGCCTTCGTTCTCGACGACGATGAGCGTACCGGTTTCCGCGATAGCGAAATTGACGCCGGTGACGCCGAAGTCCGCGGCCAGAAAAATCGCTCGCAGCCGCGAGCGCGCTTCGGCAGTGAGTTTTTCAGGCTCCGCGGTGTACTCGATGCCGAACTTGTCGCTAAAAAGCTGCCCGATGTCTTCTTTCGACAGGTGAATCGCGGGCGTGATGATATGCGACGGCCGCTCGCCGCGCAGCTGCACGATATACTCGCCAAGGTCGGTTTCGACCGCGTCGATTCCCGCCTTTGCAAGCGCGTCGTTGAGATCGATCTCTTCGGTCGTCATCGACTTGCCCTTGACGACGTTCTTCGCGCCTCTGGCCTTCGCGAGTTTGACGATGTAGTCGCGCGCCTGGGCAGCATCCTCGGCGAAGAACACCTTGCATCCGCGCGCCTCGAGTTTCGTCGTCAGCCCGATTAGCAACTCGTCGAGATGCGCGATTGCGTCGGTCTTGATTCGATGCGCGGCGTCGCGTTCGTCGTCGTACGGCGGGAACTCGGCTTTGACTTGCGCGAAGTGATCGAGATGGCGCGCGCTGGCGCTCTCGAGCTTGCGCCGCAGCTCATGGTCGCCGACGGCGGCCGTGCTCGACTCGAAGAAATCGCGGGCTTTCGGGAACTCAGCCATCTAAGGTGTCGCGCGTCAGTTTATGAGCGCGACTAGACGAATCAGGCGGAGCACAGCTTCGCGCGCCGCCTCGGCCGCCGGATGCTCGGGCGCCTGCGAAAGAAAACTCTGGTAGTCGTCGAGCGCCGCCTTGAAGCATTCCAGCCGCTCGAACAGTCCGCCGCGCTCGACCAGCTCTTCGAGCGCGCGCGGCTCCAGCATGATGATGCGATCGAGCGCGGCCAGCGCGCGCATCCAGTCCGACGCGCCCATATAAATGATCTTCAGGTTCTGAAGCATCCGCGCCAGGATGTGGCGCGCGCCGCGCGCCTTCAGCATCGCAGGATTCAGCTCGACCGGCTGCCCGTAGATCTGCGTCAGGCGCGCGCGAATCTCGTCGAGCGCGAGAATCTTTCCGCCCACGAACGGATCGATGATCAGCTCTCCGCGCTCGTCCACCGCCCTGACCAGGAAGTGCGTCGGGAACGAGACCCCGTAGAGATTGATGCCGAGACGCCGCCCAACTTCGAGGTACACCACCGAAAGCGTTATCGGAATCCCGAGACGGCGGTTGATGACGTCATTCAGAAACGAGTTGCGCGGATCGTTGAAATTCTCGGCATTGCCTTCGAAGCCCTTGAGCTCGAACAGGAAATGCGACAGCAGCTGCACGCGCTCGACGGTGTCCTCGCCGGCGCGCACGATCGGCTCGGCTTCACGCGCGAGCGTCGCGAGCTTGTCGAGATACTCGTCGATCACGAGGTCGGGATACTCTTCCTTCGCGATTAGCAGTGCGCCGCGCGCCAACGGCACCGGCTCCTTGGCCGCAAGCGTCGCAAATTCCCGTCGTGCATCGTTCATATAGTTCGTAACAGTGTCGCTTTGCGCGAATGCTTTGACAAGCGCCCGCGCCCAGATTTTCAGTTTGTTTCGAGCGCTGCCGCGGCCTCTCGACGCACCGCGGTGTCACGGTCGCGAAGCGCGCGCTCGAGTGCGAGCCGCGCCGCGCTTCCTCCGATCTGTCCCAGCGCCCATGCAGCGTGCGAACGGATCAATGGCTCGGATTCGGTTTGGATCGAGCGCGCCAGGGGCGCCAGCGCTTCAGGATTTCCGGTGTTGCCGAGCGCCACCGCGACGTTGCGCAGCAGCCCGCGCCGCTTGGCGCGCTTGACCGCACTGACCGTGAAGCGCGCGCCGAACTGTTCCTCGTCGAGCGCCAGCAGCTCAGGCAAGAGCGGCCGGCGGTCGTCAACGTTATTGTCAGCGGCAGATCCCGGATTCCACGGACAGACGTCGTTGCAAATGTCGCAGCCGAAGATCCAGTTACCGAGCTTCGGGCGCAGCTCACGCGGGATCGCGCCGCGATTTTCAATGGTCTGATACGAGATGCACAGGTCGGAGCGCATCACGTAGCCGTCGGCGAGCGCGCCGGTCGGACACAGATCGAGGCATCGCCGGCACGACCCGCAATGATCGCGATACGGCTCCATCGTCGGCTCGAGTTCGGCGTCGGTGAAAATCTCGGCGAGAAAAAAGTACGAGCCGTGCTCGCGGTTGAGGATCATTGTGTTCTTGCCGAACCATCCGATGTGCGATTCCGATGCCCATTCACGCTCGAAGACCGGGCCGGTGTCCACGTAGGTGCGCGTGATCGCGCCGGAACGACGAATCACATTGCCGATCGCGCGCGCCCCTTTTTTGACGACGTCGTGATAGTCGCGGCCCAGCGCATACGCCGCGATTCTGCCCCGCATCTCGGCGCGCCAATCGATGTGGGGGGTCGCGCGCGCCGCGTACGGATAGCCCAAACTCACGACGGATTTATAGCGCGGGTCGAGACGGCGGGGGTCGAACCTGCGCTCGGGCTCTCGCGCCAGATAGGCCATCGAGGCGTGACCGCCGTCGGCGAGCCATCGGCGATAGAAGGCCTCGCGCTCGCTCAGTGGATGGAGCCGCGCAAATCCGACCAGCACGAAACCCAGCTCGTTGGCGGCGCGCGTCAGCGCTTCACGCGAAACATTCATCGCGGGCCGCTGGGGTTGGTACCGGGCATTTCGGCGCCAGAATCGTGGGCAATTGGCTGGGTTTGCGGCCGGATTGCGGATGAAAAGGAAAAGATCGATTGGCCGAAAAGTGGCAACGTATACTACCTATTGTGGTTCTACTTCGAGAGCACCACTACCGGTCGTTTCGTTCCGTCAAATTTGCGTTTTGCGGAAGGGCTCTTTGCCCGAAGCGGAAGGAGTTGTGCTGACGGGTTGCTCATACCGAATCAATTTATCACGTCGGAGCAGGCAAGCGTGAGGCGGAAGAGTTCATCCCCTGGAAAATGCGGATGCATTGCTTCAACCATTTGCTATGATTAGGTTTCTAGGTGAAGGGCAAGATCGACTTGTGAGCGCTGCCTGTCGGAGGTTTGTAGAAGAGAATGGCTGAAGGACTGCATATCGAGCATAACGAGCTAGGGCATCAACATGAGCACGGGAATGCCGAGCAGGCGCCGGCTACGACACAGCCGGTCGATGCGGCGTCGCTGCCCGACGTGAAGTTGACGCCCACGGCGATCGAGATGGTGCGCAAGATGCGGGCGAAGGAAGGCCTCGGCGCGGAACATGGAATGCGAATCGGGGTGGTCGGCGGCGGATGCTCGGGGTTTCAATATTCACTGAAGTTCGACACAAAGCAGGAAGGCGATCGCGTGACTGATTTCGGCGGCGTGCTGGTGCTGGTGGACGAAATTTCGCTGCCCTATATCGCGGGCACGACGCTCGACTACGTCGAGGGACTGCACGGGGCGGGATTCCGCTTTGACAATCCGCGCGCGAGCCGCACCTGCGGCTGCGGGTCGTCGTTCAGCGCCTGAATCCGCCACAGTTCGATTCTGGCAAGGCCGCTCCGAATCGGGCGGCCTTTTTCTTTTCAGTGAAGGGCGTGTTAGACGGAAATCGTTATGCTCGCGGGATTGCTTTACTGGCTCTCGCCGGCGCGGCGGCGGTTTATGCGGCGGCTGGCGAAACCGGGACTCGACGCGACGCGCGGGCGCCTGGCTGAGGCGGGGTCGCCGCGTGCGATTCAGTTCATCACGACGATTCTCGACGCCAACGCCGACTTCCTCGCCTACGCGCTTTCGCCCAAGGGTCCCCTCAAAATGTATTGCGATCGCGCGACACCTGAGACGGTGGCGGCGTGTATCGCAACGATGCTGATCTACGCGGTGAATCTGTTTGCGCGCGACGAGATGACCAACAACGAGAGCGAGATGATTCCACTGCTGGCGCATCTGGCGGGAATCAAGCCGATGCAGGTGATGCTGCGGCGCGACGCGCTGCGCAAGGCCCCGCGCTCCGAGGAATGGATGGTGCTGACGTGGCTGGCGAAGGACCTCGGCGCCGAGCCGCCCAAGTACGACGCCGAGCTTGAGCGCGCCTTCGGATACAATTATCTGTCGTACATCGATCAGTACCGGCCGACGCTCGAGCGCGAGATGGCCGCGGCGGACACGGCCTGAGATTCGTGCGGATGGAGAAGCTTGGCAGATGAAAGATCTCGAAGGGCGCGGAATAATCGTGACCGGCGGGACGCGCGGAATCGGGCGGGCGATCGCGCTGGAAGTCGCGCGGCGCGGCGCCAATGTGTCGTTCAACTACGTGAAGAGCGATCAACATGCGGCCGAGCTCAAGGCTGAAATCGAGAAGCTCGGGGTCAAGGCGCTCGCCTACAAGGTCGATGTGGGCGATCTCAAGAGCGTGCGCGAGATGGTCAATGCGACCAAGAAGGAGTTCGGGCAAATCGACGGGCTGGTCAACAACGCGGGCATGACGCGCGACAAGGTATTCGTGATGATGTCGGAAGAGGACTGGAACGAGGTCATCCGGGTGAATTTGACGGGCGCGTTCAACTTCGCGCGCGCGGCGGCGTTCATGATGATGAAAGCGAAGCGCGGCTCGATCCTCAATATCACGTCGGTCAGCGGACTTATCGGATTGCCGGGGCAGGCGAACTATTCGGCGGCGAAGGCGGGACTTATAGGACTGACAAAATCGGTCGCGAAAGAAGTAGGGCGGCTTGGTGTTCGCGTCAACGCGCTCGCGTTGGGATTTATCGAGACCGACATGACCGCCGCGCTGCCCGAAGAGAATCGCGCGCAAGCGCTCGCGATGATCCCCCTCGGCCGCTTTGGTAAAGTCGAAGACGTCGCGCCGATGGCCGCGTTCCTGCTGAGCGACGCCGCGTCGTACATTACAGGCGCGATAATCCAGGTGGACGGCGGCCTCGCGATGTAGCCGCGAGTCCAAACCAGAGCCAGATTAAAAACAATTCTTAGGTGGAACCCACCGTGGGTTCCACACCTCCTTGGGCAGGGGTGACTCCTGCACCCATTGATATCAGGAGATGCGGCATTCGCCTCGGGTAGGAAGCTTTTCAACGCCCGAGATTCGACACCAGCCAGCAGTTTTGCGGATTAAACGGCTGGTTTTGCGCCATACGCGCGGCCTAACGGCAAGTCTCGCGATTTAACACCCAGCTAACGAATGCAC
>JBOHWI010000306.1:0-3696 GCA_050736675.1 Binatus sp. (SeqCode) | reverse complement strand
GTCTTCCCACTGCGGATGCCCGGTGGCGAACTCTTCGCGGAAACCGCCGACCGCGTCGAATGTCGCGCGCGTCATCACCACGGTGCTGGGCAGGATATTCCAAAGCCCCGCCAGCATGTCCTCCATCGCAGGCGCGCGCATCTCGCCCACCGGCGTGTACGTTCTGCCGAGCCGCTCGCCGTTGGTGCCAATCGTCAGGGCGTTCGTATACACCATCGCGGCCCCGCTGTCACCGTCGAGTGCTGCCACGGTTTTCTCGAGCTTGTTCGGGAGCCAGATATCGTCGGCGTCGAGAAACGCTACATATTCGGCATTCGACGCGCGTACTCCCGCATTGCGCGCCGCAGCGGGACCGCGGTTGGCGCGATCCAGTACTGTAACGCGCCCACCATACGCGTCGAGCACTGCGGCGGTGCCATCAGTCGATCCGTCGTTGACGACGATCACCTCGACGCCGCCGCCGAATTCCTGCGCAAGCGCGCTGTCAATCGCGGCCGAAATGGTAGCCGCACCATTGAAGACCGGAATTATCGCCGAAACAGTTTTCCGTGCGTTTTCCATTTCAGGCCGCCGCAAGAGCCTTCTTGCCGACGATAGAGCCGAGCGCGGCCAGCAGCCCCTCGCGATCGGCGTTGAAGTCAAGCCGCGTCACGGTTTCCAGCGTGCGCGCGCCCATTGCGGCGCGGCGCTCGGGATTCTCGATCATTTGCCGTAGCCGACCTGCGAGTGTTGCGACGTCGCGCGCTGGATAGATGAAGCCATTGACGCCTTCCTCGACCAGGTCGGGCGCCGCGCCCACGCGATCGCTTACGATAACCGGCTTGCCCGCGTTCATCGCTTCGTTGACGACGAGCCCCCATGGCTCGTGCTCGGACGGCAGCACGAACACGTCGCAGAGATCGTACAACGCCGGCAATTCGGATTGGTTGCGAAAGCCGATAAGGCGGATCGAGTCCCACTTCAAAGCGCGCGCCCTGCGCTCGAGACCGGCCCGCTCCTGGCCGTCGCCGGCGAACACCAGGTAGGGCGCAGGCTCGGCAACTCCGTCGGCCGACAGGCGCGCGTAGGCTTCCAGCAAGTCGGCGGCCCGCTTGTGCGCCTGCATTTTCGAGGCGAACAGGATCACCGCGCGCCCCGGCTGCAAGCCAAGCTGAGCGCGCAACGCTTCGCGATTGGGCCGCGCGCTTTCCGCCGCGGCGCGAAAAAATTCGTTGTCCACCGCGTAGGGCATCGGGAAAATTCGGCCGGCCTCGACCCCGTAATGGAGATAGTAATCGCGATTGAGGCGCCCGATCGCGAGCACGCCGTCCATCCTCCGCATCAGCGCCGGAATCGCGATCCGTTTGACGCGCAACTTCAACGCGTCAGCAGTCTCGCTCAGCAGATTGGACTCGCCGCGCAGCATCACCGGGATTCCCAGCGACTTCGCCGCCGCGATTCCCGCCAGGCATCCCCGATGCGCATAGCCGTGAACCCATAGTGCGTCGAAGCGCCCGCGCCGAAGCCGCGCGCGCAGCCCGAACGTCCAGGGCCGCCAGAACGAGAGTCCGCTCCCAGCGCCAGAGCCCATACGCGGCAAAAAATCATGCCGGTAGCCGTCGAGCAGCGGCACGTCCCATTTCACGTTCACGCCAAAGCCCGAATCGCGATAGACGCCAGTCGAGAGGTCGCTCAGAAAGAAAACCGTGAGCTCGATCCCCGGCCGTGCCGCGAGATAACGGAACAGCGGGGCCTGGTACTGGATCGGATGACTGACCAGACACGCGACGCGGTAGCTCCCGTCCATCTCGAGCGACCCTGTCACTGCAGGAGCAGTTCCCCGAAGTTTTGTCGGAAGCGAGCGAAGCTGAAGTTGTTCGCGACTATCGCGCGGCCGGCGGCGCCCATCCGGGCCCGCAGATCGGAATCGCCGATCAGAAGCTTCAGGCGGCCGGCCAATGCCCGCAGATCGCCATGGTCAACCAGGAAGCCCGCCGTGCCGTCGGCCCAGACCTCGGGCGTTCCACCATGATTGCCGCCGACGACCGGCTTGCCGAGCGCCATCGCTTCCAGGAAGACGATGCCGAAACCCTCCGTCCTGCTCGGCATCACGAAGATCTCGCAGGCCTCGTAAAATGCACGCAGCGCGGCCCCGTCCACGGCGCCGGCGAATGTCACATGCTGATGCACGCCGCAGCGCCGCGCGAGTTCTTCCAGATTCGGGCGATCGTCGCCGTCACCGACCACTACGTAACGAACGCCGGGAAATGCCGCCAGCACCTCCGGCATCGCCTTGATAACAGTATCGACGCCTTTGTACTCGCCGCGCTCGGCGCTCATCAGGCGCGCCACGGTAAGAAGTGCCGGCGACTCCCCCGGCTGAATCCGCGATGGCATTGCGCCTGCCTCCGAAAACTCGGGATCCAGCGCGCAAGGCACGATCGCGATCTTCTCCGGCGCGATACGCTGGAGCGCGGCTACTCTGTCCGCGTTGAACTCCGCGATCGCCGTAATCCGATCCGCGCGTTGCAGCCCGAAGCTGCGCACGCTCGGCAGCGGTTCCCACACCTCGGTGCCGTAAGTGCTTACGATGTAGCGCGCGGCAGGATTGAGCGTTCGCAATGCAAGTCCAAGCGGCGCAAGGTTCGGATGATTTATATAAGCGAGCCGAACCGCTCGAGCCCCGGCGAGCACCGCACGAACCATCGCGGGCTTGTTGCGCGCGAAACCGGTGATGGAAAAGCGGACGCCGGCCGACTCGATTTCGTGTGCGCCGGTCGGATCGTTCAGACCGAGGAAGCGATAATCCTCACCGCGCTCGCGCGCATGCATCGCGATCACCGCGGCGGCATGGCGGCCGTAGCGCTGGATGCCGCCGTGCTCAGTCAGGCCGGTGAAAACGCCGACAATCATGGAACGTTCATGCAGACATTTCTGAGCAGCGGGGGAAGCCGAAAATGGCGACCGAACGAAACGACTGTTACCCTTTGGGGCGAAGATTGCGGACGAAGCGCGGATGTATTTCCTCGCCGTCATCCTGACGCGGCGACGGTTCGTCGATTGCCGGCTCGACGGGTGCCTCATTCATGGACGCGAATTGCCTTTTGGCGCGGCGAATGAAATCCGACGCAAGAATCCAGGTGCACACAAGTACGAAGGTAATCGACGACGCCAGGGTCGCGTTGTGGCGCGCCCGGGGTTCGAAATAGTTGTCCGGGACGACCGGCGGTTCGACGACCTTGAATGCAAAATCAGATTGCACCTGCGCGATTTTCTCGCGTTGAATCTGGCGCGCCATCAGCTCGTATAGCTGCGTTTGCAGCAGCGCGTCGGAAGTCTTGCGGACCTCCTCTTCGAGCGAGGCGGCCGCGCTGGCTCCCGCCTCGACTTCCTCGTTGCGCAGCTTGTCGCGCAGGCTGTCCAGGTAGTAGCCGAGTATCCTTTGAGCTTCGGCCGGCGACGGATCCATGAAATACAGGGTCAGGTTGCCGCTCTTGAAGTCGTACTCGCTGCTGAATCGATCCTTGATCCTCGTATGCACCGACCACTTGGTTACGGTCGGCGCGTTCTTGCTGCGCACGCCGACGATGTCGTGTTCGAGACGATACTTGTTGACGAGGTCGGTGGTGAACGCGTAGCTGTTCATGATCGCCGTGTAGCGTTCGGCCAGGGTTGCGGTGTCGGCGCCGCCACCTTCGAGGATCGACGCGATTCCTC
>JBOHWI010000305.1:0-3062 GCA_050736675.1 Binatus sp. (SeqCode) | reverse complement strand
AATTAGGTATACCCCGACATGGATAATCTGCTCACTGTTCAACGCGCCCAGCCAGCGCCGTCGTGCACGGTGGTGATACTCGGCGCGTCGGGCGATCTTGCCAAGCGCAAGCTGATTCCTTCGCTGTACAATCTCGTCGCATGCGGCGAGGGCATGATGCCGCCGGAGAGCGCGGTGCTGGGATTTGCGCGGCGCGAAATGTCGCTCGACGAGTTCCGCAAAAGCGCGCACGACTGGACCACCCGGTTCTCGCGCCTGAAGGTGGCCGAGGGCTGCTGGGCGAAGTTTGCCGAGAGCCTCGACTACCTGTCGGGACTCGACCATCCCGACGGCTTCGCAAAACTTAAAGCGAAACTTGAAGCTATTGAAAAAGCGCGCGGCCTCCCGCCCAATCGCGTTTACTACCTGGCGATTCCGCCCGAGGCGATTGGCGACTCGGTCCAGCGGCTCGCCGAAGCCGGCCTGATCTACAAGCCCGGCGCGCCACAGTTCTCACGCGTCGTCGTCGAAAAACCGATCGGCCACGACCTCCCGAGCGCACTCGATATCAACCGCGTCATGGTCAAGTTTCTCGACGAGTCGCAGATTTTCCGCATCGATCACTACCTCGGCAAGGAGACGGTGCAGAACCTGCTGACGCTGCGATTCTCGAACAATATTTTCGAGCGCCTGTGGGGCGCGCGCAACGTCGATCACGTGCAGATCACTGTGGCGGAGGCGGAAGGCGTGGGCACGCGCGCGATGTACTACGATCATTCGGGCGCGCTGCGCGACATGGTGCAGAACCACATCCTGCAAACGTTGTCGCTGCTCACGATGGAAGCGCCGGTGTCGCTCAACGCGGCGGCGATCCGCGACGCGAAGCTCAACGTGTTGCGTACGCTGCGTCCGATCGCGCCAGCAGATGCGCGCGCCAACACCGTGCGGGCGCGCTACGCCGCGGGCGTCGACGGGGACGGCAAGCCGGTGCCCGGTTACATGGACGAACACGGCATCGCCGACAACTCGCACATCGAGACGTTCGTCGCGCTGAAGACGTATATCGACAACTGGCGATGGTCGGGGGTGCCGTTTTTCATCCGCACCGGCAAGCGGATGAAGGCGCGTGCGAGCTCGATCTACGTCCAATTCAAGGACGTGCCGCAAATTCTGTTCAATCGCGATTCGAAGGTTCCCGCTAACGCACTGATAATTCGCATCCAACCCGACGAAGGTTTTTCGTTCGACGTAATGACCAAGCGGCCGGGCCTGGACCTGGTGCTGCAGCCGGTGCGAATGAATCTCAGTTACACCGCCGCGTTCGGCGACGGCGCATCGCCCGACGGATACGAACGGCTCCTGCTCGACGTGATGGACGGCGACCATACGCTGTTCATCAGCGCGCCGTTCGTGGAGAAGTCATGGGAATTCGTGCAGGGAATTTTGGACTCGTGGAGCGACCGCGCGCGCGTGCCGTTGGTCGAGTATCCTGCGGGAAGCTGGGGGCCGAAAGAGGCCGACGCCTTGATTCGTTCGTCAGGACGAGTATGGCATGAACCCTAGAGGATAAAATTCGATGGCGATCGACCCTTGCTGCAGTGCTGAAGACTCCGCGGCCGACACTCCGATAGCGTGCCGGCTCGACGCGATCTCCGCGACCGAGCGGCCGCGCTACGACGAACTGCGCGGGATGCTTCGCCCCGCGGCCGTCGGCAAGCGCGAACTGCCTGACGGCATCGCGATTCAAATCTCGACCGAGCGCATGGCGCTCGCGCAGGTCGCGGAATGGATTTCGTTCGAGCGCAAATGCTGCCCCTTCCTGGAGTTCAGAATTGACGTCGCGCCGAGGTCCGGGCCGGTGTGGGTGAGCCTGACGGGGCGCGACGGCGTCAAGGAATTTCTGGCGCAGGCCTTCGCGCGGTAGCAGAAACCCCTTCGGCCCCAAGGGCATCGCGCCTGTGGCATACCCGACCCGCCTCGGCTAACATCTCTCGCGCCCTGCGGACTGCGAAACCACAATTTCACGGGGATCGGAGAGCTACTTGGCCGACAACAACAAGGTTGTAATTATCGGCGCCAACGGCACCATGGGCGCGGGCGCGGGATGCGTATTCGCGGGCGCCGGCTACCGCGTCACGATGCTGGCGCGGTCGCCGAGCAAAGCGGCGGAAGGATTGGCGGACGCGCAAAACGACGCGCGCGCGGAAGCGATCGCGGAGCGGATTTCGCTGGGCGCGTACGACAGCGACCTCGGCCGCGCGGTCGGCGAGGCCGCGGTCGTGTTCGAGTCGCTCGCTGAAGATCTCCCGCTGAAAAGACAATTCTTCGAGTTGATCGACAAGAGCCGGCGGCCCGAGGCAATTGTTGCGACCGGCTCCTCGGGGCTGTCGATCGCCGAAATGGGGCGCGGGCGCAGCGATTCGTTCCGCCGCAATTTCCTCGGCGTCCATCTGTTCAATCCGCCGCACGTGATCGTCGGCACCGAAGTCATTCCGGGACCCGATACCGATCCCGCCGTCGTCAAGAACGTCGTCACGATGCTAACGAAGCGGCTGGGCCGCAAGGTGATCGTCACCCGGGACATGCCCGCGTTCGTCGGCAACCGGGTCGGCTTCAAGGTCCTGAACGAAACTGCGCAACTGGCCGCCGAGCACGGCGTCGCGTACATCGACTATCTGATCGGGCCGCATACCGGGCGCGCGATGGCGCCGCTGGCGACCGTCGATCTGGTTGGTTGGGACGTGCACAAGGCAATCGTCGACAACGTCTATGCGAATTTCAAAGACGAGGCGCATGAGGCCTTCGCGATGCCCGCGTACATGAATGCGTCGCTCGTCAAGGGATGCCTCGGAGACAAGACGCCCGAGCGTGGCGGCTTCTACCGCCGCGCAGGCAAGGATGTTTCCGTGCTCAATCCGCAGACGGGCGGGCACGACAAGTTCCAGAAGCCCGCGCCGATCGAGTTCGTCGAAAAGATGAAAGGGTTGCATCGCGTGGGCCGGTACGCAGAGGCGTTCAACGTACTCGCCGAGGCCAAGGGCGCCGATGCGGAGCTCTGCCGCCGCGTCGTGCTCGGCTACGTC
>JBOHWI010000304.1:0-4691 GCA_050736675.1 Binatus sp. (SeqCode) | reverse complement strand
ACACCGACGTGAACGATCGCCGCGTGCTCTACGACGCCCTCCGCAACCATCGCCCCGGCGAGAACGTCAATCTCAAGGTCCTGCGCAACAATCGCGTTTACCAGCTCGATATCCCCGCCATCCGCGCCGAAGATTACTTCGCCTAGCTCCAGGGAGTGTCTCCCGATGAATGAACAACGATCGCGGCTGCGCGACTTGCTCGCCGGCACCGAAATGATCGTCGCGCCGTTTGTGTTCGATTGCCTGCAGGCAAAGCTCGCCGCCAAGGCAGGCTTCGACGCGGTGTATATGACCGGCTTCGGCACCGCTGCCGCGCGCGGCTATCCCGACCTCGGCCTGCTCACAATGTCCGAGATGGCCGCCAACGCGCGCGCGATTTCGAATTCGGTGAACATCCCCGTCGTCTGCGACGCCGACACCGGCTACGGAAATCCGCTCAACGTATGGCGCACCGTGCGCGAGTACGAAGACGCCGGCGCCGCGGCCCTGCATATCGAGGATCAGGTGTTTCCCAAGCGATGCGGTTTTCTCGCAGGCAAACAGGTTATCGCGATGGAAGAGATGATTTCTAAGGTGCGCGCCGCCTGCGACGCGCGCCGCGCTCGCGATCTCGTCATCATCGCGCGCACCGACGCGCTCCAGGTCAACGGATGGGACGACGCCGTGCGGCGCGCACGCGCCTATCGCGCGGCCGGTGCCGACCTCGTGTTCGTCGATGGAATCAAAACCCTCGACGACCTCAAGCGCTACGCCGAAAAGCTCGGCGACCTGCCGCTCGTCTACAACGGCGACCTGTTACCGATTGACGAATTGAAAAAATTTCCTTTCAAGGTAACGATCCACATCGGAACGATGCTGGCGGCGTACGACACGATGCGCACCGCGATGACCGAACTGAAGCGCACCGGCAAACTCAGCGTTAGCTCCAACGCGAACGTCTTCGAAGACTTCGTCCGCACGATGGGCGTCCCCGACTACCAGGCCCTCGAAAAAAAGTACACCGACTAATTCTGACTCCTCTCCCTGTTAGATTCCGACTCTTCTACACGTCCTTGAACGCAGCCTTCTTCTGCGATGCCTCGATCGCGGCCTGCGCCGCCGCCAGCCGCGCGACCGGTATCCGGTACGGCGAGCACGACACGTAGTCCAGCCCGAGGCGATGGCACAGCTTGACGCTGGCAGGATCGCCGCCATGCTCGCCGCAGATCCCGATCTTCAATTGCCGATTCGCCCTGCGCCCACGCTCGATCGCGATTCGCATCAGCTCGCCGACGCCGGCCGGATCCAGCTCCGCGAACGGGTCCTTCTTGTACACGCCAGTGCGAATGTAGTCGGGCAGAAACTTCCCCGAGTCGTCGCGCGAGATGCCATAGGTCATCTGCGTCAGATCGTTGGTCCCGAATGAAAAGAATTCGGCGGCTGCGCCGATCTGCTCCGCCGTCACGCACGCGCGCGGCACTTCGATCATCGTCCCGATCGTATACGGCACCTTGATGCCGCGTTGCTTGAACACTGCCGCCGCCACTTCGCGAATCTGCGCCGCCAGGATGTCGAATTCCTTCCGCTCGCCGATCAGCGGCAGCATGATCTCCGGCATCGCCTTGACGCCTTGCTTGCGCAGCTCGCACGCCGCCTCGAGAATCGCGCGCGCCTGCGCTTGGTAAATCTCGGGGAAGCTGATTCCCAGCCTCGATCCGCGATGCCCCAGCATCGGATTCACCTCGAACAGGCTCTCGCGCACGTGCTTCAGATGATCGAGCGTGGTGCCGATTTTAGCGGCCAGGTCACGCAGCTCGTTGTCCGAGTGCGGGATAAATTCGTGCAACGGCGGATCGAGCAAACGAATCGTGACCGGCAGCCCCGCCATCGCTTTCAGGATTCCGACAAAGTCTTCGCGCTGCATCGGCAGGATTTTTGCCAGCGCGCGACCACGCTGCTGCGGGTTCTCCGCCATGATCATTTCGCGCACGGCCGAGATTCGCTCAGGATCGAAAAACATGTGCTCGGTGCGGCACAACCCGATTCCTTCGGCGCCGAAATCGCGCGCGATCTTCGCGTCGTCGGGCGTGTCGGCGTTGGCGCGCACTCCCAGTTTGCGCACCGCGTCCGCCCACGACAGAAATTTTTTGAAGTACGACGGCATCTCGGGATCGACCGTCGGCACCCGCCCCTCGATCACTTCGCCCGCCGAGCCGTCGAGCGTGAGGTACTCGCCCCGACGCACCACGGCGCCGTTGGCCGACAGCGTGCCCGCGCCGTAGTCGATTTCCAGCGCCGATACTCCCGCCACGCACGACTTGCCCATCCCGCGTGCGACGACCGCTGCATGACTGGTCATCCCGCCGCGCGCGGTTAGGATCCCCTCGGCCACCTGCATCCCGTGGATGTCTTCCGGCGAGGTCTCCAGCCGCACCAAAATTACTTTGCGCCCCGCTTCCGCGACCGCGACCGCTTCGTCGGCCGAGAACACCACCTCGCCGTTGACCGCGCCCGGCGATGCCGGCAGCCCGCGCGCGATCACGTGCTTTTTACTGGACGGGTCGAGCCGCGGATGCAAAAACTGCTCGAGCTGTTCCGGCTCGACGCGCTTCAACGCCGTCTTGCGATCAATCAACTTCTCGTCGGCCATATCGACGGCGATTCGCACCGCGGCCTGCGCCGTTCGCTTGCCGGTGCGGGTCTGCAGCATGAAGAGCCGCTTGCGCTCGATGGTGAACTCCATGTCCTGCGTGTCGCGAAAATGTTTTTCGAGCCGGTCCGCGATTTTCAGGAATTGCTTGTAGACGTCAGTGAAGCTTTCCTCGAGCGTCGAGTATTGCGCGGCGCGCTCCGCCTCGCTGATTCCCGCACGTTTGGCCCACTCGCGCCCCGCTTTCAGGCTTATCTGCCGTCCCGTGCGGGTTCCCGCGACAACATCCTCGCCCTGCGCGTTCGGCAGGAACTCGCCGTAGATTCCTTTCTCGCCGGTGCCGGGATCGCGCGTGAACGCAACGCCGGTCGCGCAGTCATCGCCCAGGTTGCCGAACACCATCGATTGCACGGTGACCGCGGTGCCCCAATCGCCCGGGATATTGTTGAACCGGCGGTACGCGATCGCGCGATCGTTGTGCCACGAATCGAACACCGCACCAATCGCCATCCGCATTTGCTCGCGCGGGTCCTGCGGGATGTCGCGCCCGACGCGCGCGCGAATCAGCGCGCGGAACTCGCCGACCAGTTCCCGCAGATCGTCGACGTTCAGGTCGGTGTCGTTCTTGACGCCGCGCGACGCCTTCTTGCGATCGATAATTTCCTCGAACGGATCGGCGTCGTTCTTGTTCTCCGGCTTCAGCTTGAGCACGACGTCGCCGAACATCTGGCAGAACCGCCGGTACGAGTCCCACGCGAAGCGTGCGTTGCCGCTGATTTCCTCAAGCCCTTTCACAGTCTCGTCGGTGAGGCCGAGATTCAGCACCGTATCCATCATCCCCGGCATCGAAACGCGCGCGCCCGATCGCACCGACACCAGCAGCGGATTTTTCGCATCGCCGAACTTGCGCCCGAGCGCCTTCTCGACCCGCGCGACGCTCTTCGCCACGCCTTCGGTGAGCCCCTTCGGATACTTGTGCCCGTGATCGTAAAAGTAGTTGCAGACCTGCGTCGAGATCGTGAATCCCGGCGGCACCGGCAGTTTGAGCCGCGCCATCTCGGCTAAATTCGCGCCCTTGCCCCCCAGCAGGTTGCGCATCTCGGCGCGTCCTTCCGCCACGCCCGCGCCGAAAAAGTAGATCTCAGGATGAATCCGACCCATGTTGAACCCGTTGCTCCCGCCTCCGCGTCAAGCGGAGACAATTTTAGGTTTTTAGCGCGTCCAGCCGATTCGATTTCCGATCTCTTCGACCAGCCGAGCGACAGGCACGCGCTCCTGCGTCATTGCGTCGCGATCGCGAATCGTCACCGTGTCGTCTTCCATCGTCTGATGATCGATCGTCACGCCAAACGGCGTGCCGACTTCATCCTGACGCCGGTAACGCCGGCCGATCGATCCCGCCTGATCGTACGCGACGGTGAAATGCCTTTTCAGTGAATCACGTATCGCGATTGCTTTCTCCGGCTGTCCCGCCTTGCGCAGCAGCGGATACACCGCCACCTTGATCGGCGCCAGCCGCGGATCGAGCCGCAGCACTATTCGCTCCTCGTTATCGACCACGTCCTCGTCGTACGCGTCGAGCATGAACGCGAGCATCGCGCGATCGACGCCGAGCGCGGGCTCTATAACCCACGGCCGAAAGCGCGACTTGCTGTCCTCGTCGAAATAAGTCAGGTCCCTGCCGCTGAACTTCGCGTGCTGATCGAGGTCGAAGCTGCCGCGCTTGGCCACGCCTTCCAGCTCGCCCCATCCGAACGGATACAAAAACTCGATATCGGTGGTGCCGCTCGAATAATGCGACAATTCATCGGTCGCGTGTTCGCGCGCCCGCAGATGCTCGCGCTTGATGCCGAATTTGACGTGCCAGTTGAAGCGGAAATCGACCCAGTAGCGATACCACTTCTCTTCTTCTTCGCGATCCGGCCGCACAAAGAATTCCATCTCCATCTGCTCGAACTCGCGCGTGCGGAAAATAAAATTCTCGGTGGTGATCTCGTTGCGAAATGACTTGCCCTGCTGCGCGACGCCGAACGGCAGCTTGACGCGCTGCGTATCCACGATG
>JBOHWI010000303.1:0-2652 GCA_050736675.1 Binatus sp. (SeqCode) | reverse complement strand
AGCGGGCGGCTCGGCGGTACTGTGGCAGCACTTCTTCTGGATATTCGGCCACCCCGAGGTTTATATACTCGTCATCCCCGCCTTCGCCTTTGCCTCGGAGATCATTCCGGTGTTCTCGCGCAAGGTGATTTTCGGCTACAGCGTGATGGTCGCGGCGTCGTGCGCGATCGCGTTCATCAGCCTGAGCGTATGGGCGCATCACATGTTCTCGGTCGGCATGACGCCCGCGGGCAACTCGTTTTTCGCCGCGTCGACGATGCTGGTCGGAGTGCCGACGGGCATCAAGATTTTCAATTGGATCGGAACAATCTGGGGCGGAAAAATTCGTTTCAAGGTGCCGATGCTGTTCAGCCTGGGGTTCCTTTTCCAGTTTCTCGTCGCGGGCCTGACCGGCATCATGCTCGCTGTCGTCCCTTTCGACTGGCAACTGACTGATACTTACTTCGTAGTAGCTCATTTCCACTACATACTAATCGGCGCAATCGTGTTTATGATATTCGCCGCTATCTACTATTGGTTCCCAAAGGCTACCGGCCGGATGCTCAGTGAGACCCTCGGGAAATGGCATTTCTGGCTATTTTTGATCGGCTTCCATCTGACGTTCGATACTATGCACTTTGCCGGCCTGCGCGGAATGCCGCGACGTATCTATACCTATCAACCTGGCCGCGGCCTCGAGACTCTCAATCTGATCGAGTCGATAGGAGCCTTGGTGCAGGGCATCGCCGTACTGATATTCGTGATCAACGTTTTGCGCTCGCTCCGCTCGGGCGACGAAGCCGGCGATGACCCCTGGGACGCGTGGACGCTCGAATGGTCCACGACATCGCCGCCGCCCGAGTACAACTTCGCGGTAACTCCGACGGTCCGCAGCCGCCGCCCGTTGTGGGACCTGAAACACCCTGAAGACCCGGACTGGAAATACGAATGACGGCCGCCACAATTCCCGCAACCGCTGCGCCATGGAGCGAAACACTGCCGCGACGAGGGCGCGTCGGCATTCTCGCGCTAATCCTGACCGAGTCGGCTTTCTTCTCGATCTTCGTCGTCGGCTATATATTTTACATCGGCAAAAGCCTTACCGGTCCCTTCCCCCGCGATGTCCTGACGGCGCCGATCCTGAACACCGTCTGCCTGCTCTCGAGCAGCGTAACAATCGTGCTCGCGATTCGCGCGCTGCGGGCCGGCTCTACTCGCACGTTCGCCGCGTGGTGGTCCATCACCTTCGCGCTCGGCCTCGAGTTCCTGACCGGCACCGCGCTCGAGTGGCGCCGACTCATTTACCACGAAGGTCTGACGATTCACACGAACCTTTTCGGCACTACCTACTACACCCTGGTCGGTCTGCACGCGCTTCACGTTACCGTTGGATTACTACTGATCCTGCTCGTGATGGTTTTCACGATGTGCGGTTACATGAACGACCGTTACGTCGAGCGAACCGACGTTCTCTCATGGTATTGGCACTTCGTGGACGCGGTGTGGGTAGTAGTATTCCTGACGGTGTACGTGATCGGTCGATGAGCTAGTGCAATGGATATTCAGGAAGATACCGACAGAGTAATCGAAGCGCCCGCCTCTACCGCGTGGCCGATGATCCTGGCGCTCGGCCTGACGCTCGCCTTCGCCGGCCTGGTCACCAACGTTGCGGTCAGCATGGTCGGCATCGTGCTCTTTACCACGGGCGCGGTCGGATGGTTTGGCGAGGTGCTTCCGGTCGAGCATCGCGAGACGGTTCGCGCCGGCGCCGCCCCAGAGGCAATCGTTCCAGCGAAAATTGGCGTGGATTACCTTCAAGTCGGAGAGCTGGGCAATCGCGCCATTCTTCCACTCGAAATCTATCCTTATTTCGCCGGAATCAAGGGCGGGGTCGCCGGCGGCGCGGCGATGGCGGTCCTGGCGGTGCTGCAGGGCATCGTCGTTCACGGCAGCCCCTGGTACACCGTCAACATTCTCGCCGCGACGGCGATGGCGAACCTCGCCAACGCCAGCACCGCGACGCTTTGCTCGTTCATTCCAGAGGCATTCGTAATCGCGCTGATTGTCCACGCCTCCGCCTCAATTCTGATCGGCCTGCTCTATGGCGTGATGCTCCCGATGTTCCCGCGCTACCCCGCGTTGTGGGCCGCGATTGTGGCACCGCTGCTGTGGACCGGCCTGCTTTGGTCGTCGCTGAGCGTGATTAATCCCGTGCTCGACGCCCGAATCGAGTGGCGATGGTTCATCCTGTGCCAGATCGCGTTCGGCGCCGTCGCGGGTTACGTGGTCAACCTGACCGAGCGCGTCCACACGCTCCAACATCTTCCGTTCGCCGTTCGGACCGGTATCGAGGCGCCCGGCCTCGAAGGTAACCGCGAGGACCAGGATTGAACACGGGCGGTGCCAAATCGCTCTTTGTGCTTGTATCACTCGGCGCACTACTGCTCGCCGGATGCGATTCGCTGCCCGGCCGTCCCACTCGGGCTGACATTCCGCTGCGTCCCGACAAAGTGACCAGCTTCGCACGGCTCTATCGCGAGAATTGTGCGGGCTGTCATGGCGCCGACGGAGAATTCGGCGCCGCAATCGCGATGAACAATCCCATATATCTCGCGATCGTCAGCGACGCGGCGATGCACTACGTCATTGCCGAGGGAGTCCCCGGAACCGCGA
>JBOHWI010000302.1:0-2670 GCA_050736675.1 Binatus sp. (SeqCode) | reverse complement strand
GCGGTGATGTCCGCGGGAATCTGGGCCGCTGGAATTGGCGTGGACTGGGGCACGCCGTCCTCGCCCGTCACGACGGGTGTGATCTGCGCGTGCGCGGAGGAAGAAATCCACGCGACCGCGACGAAGGCGACTATAGTTGAGAGGATCAGCCGGCGGGTTCCAATACGTATCCCAGCAGTCATTGCAATTCTCCGCGTGAGGGTTGTAGGCCTAGGCCTTCAGTATCGACAGCTAACACACCGCCGGTAAAACGGGCAATGCGGTTTCCTCGCAGCGTCGTGCCGCTTAGCGGGCGGCCGCCGTCTTTTCAGGCGCGGCTGATGCCGGCAGCTTCACGTCGGCGTGCGCCCACGCCTTCTTGAATCGGGCTTCGACACTCGCCGCCTCGTCCGATGCGTTCCGCGTGCGCAGGCACATCGCGAGTCCGTTGAGCGACCATCCATTTTCGGGATTCCGCTTCAGGTCGTCGCGAAAGACCTGCTCCGCGTCGGCCGTCTTGCCGTCGGCGAGCAGTTCCATCCCGAGCGATTCGCGCAGTGGATAGTACCAGGGCGGCGGCTCCTCGTAGTTGAGTGCGTCCTGGATCGCGACGGCTTCCGTCAAATGTTTGATCGCATCATTGTGGTGGCCTCGTGCGGAATCGATCTCCCCGGCGAGCGTCGCCGATCCCATCGCGAGTAGTCGATTGGCCGAATTCTGTCCCACCACCCGGTCGGCCGGCGTTTTTGCGATTATCTCGTCGAGCTTCTTTTTTTCATTTGGCGCATCGTCGGGGCGATTCTTCGCCGCAAAAGCGAGGCCGCGCGCGTAGTGCCAGACCGCGGTCGTGTAGATCATGTCCGCGGGCGGCGCGGGCTCTTTGAGAATCGCGTCCCACCTGCCAAAGCGCGCTTCGGTGAAGTACCGCGTCGGCGACATGAACTCCGCTATCGGCATCTGGCGGACCGTTTCGAGCGGCACGGCGGCGTCGAGCCCGCGCGACGCTTTGAACGCGCCGCGGCTGTTGCCCTCCATCATGTACGACGCCCACAGGAATTGAATGTTGTGCGGCACGTACATCATCGGATACACGCCCTTGGGATTGCGCTCGCGCAGGTAAACCTGGTCAGCCTTGATCGCGGCCACGTTGGCGGCAGCGGACGCGTTGTAGTCGCCGATGCGAAAATAAATGTGCGCCGGCATATGCACGAGATGGCCGGCAGCGGGCGCGAGCTTTGGGAGCCGCCGGGCGCTGGCGAGCGCGCGTCCCGGGTCGGGCGATGCTTCGACGGCGTGGATGTAATAGTGATTGGCGCCGATATGCTCGGGATACTTCGCCATCACGCCCTTGAGCGTCGCGACAATCTCCTCTGTGCCTGCCACCGGCTTGCCGTCCGCCGTCCAGAGCCCCCACGGATGCAGGTCCATCATCGATTCCGCGAACAGAGTGCCGGCGTCGGGGTCGTCGGAATTTTGGCGCGCGACCTCGCGCATCGCGTTCGCATACGCGAGCTGAAGCGCATCATTCATCTTGCCGTCGGCCGCGTAGCGAGTCGCAAGCGCGTCGATATATTCGCGCTCGGGCTGGCTCACGTTCGCTTCCAGCGACTTCGCCCTGACGATCGCCGCGTAGGCCATTTTGCCGCGATCGGTGTCCTCGGGCAGGTTGATGTTCGGTCCGAGCGCCAGCGCGATTCCCCAGTAAGCCATCGCCATGTCGGGATCGTACTGCGCTGCCTGTCTGAAAGAGCGGGCCGCCTCATCGTGATTGAAAGCGTAAACGAAGGTGAGCCCCTGGTCGAAGAACTTTTGTGCGAGCCTGGAGTTCGTTTTCGTCGTGACCGGATGGCGCAATCTGCCAAGACCGTCGAAGATCGGCTCGCGCACCGAGTCGATCGACGCCTGCAGATCGTTCGTTTCGGCGCGCAGCGGATTGGCCGGCGCGAGACAGATCAGGATGGCCGCAGTGGCAGCGAGAATGCGACGTTTCATTTTCGTCCTCGATCGCAGAGCGACGAAAATTACCAAATCAACGGCAACAAGTGATACCTCACCTTGCCTTGATACTCAGTATAGCCGGCGAGGTTCTTCGCCAGGAATTTCTCTTCGTCGACCAGTCTGAACACCAGCACGACTGTCATCGGAATAAGCGCGGTCAATCCCCACCACGAGCCGAGCGCGAGCGGCACGCCCATGAGCATGACGAGCGCGCCGATGTACATGGGATGACGTACGCGCGCGTACGGTCCAGAGGTGATTACGCGCTGCTCGGCAATCACTTCGATAGTCCCGGACGCGAAAGTGTTTTCCTTGAACACGAGAAATACGATGTAGAAACCGAATATCACGAGGACGTCGCCGAGCGCGGTCACGTAGACCGGGACCGTCGACCACGCAAAACGATGATCGAGCGCAGAGATAATAAATATCGCGATAAATGCCAACGCGGCGAGCGCTTGAATGATGTTCTGGCTCTTCTTCTGTTCGGCCCCCGGGCCCGCAGTTGTGCGCCGCTCGAGGAGCCTCGGATCGTTTTTCATTAGGTAGATGGTGATCGCCAACGGCGGTACAAAAAACACCACCAGAAAAACCCACGCCTGCCAGTAGTCGAACGTCCACGCCGGAAGAAAGATAATCGCGGCCATCACGACGAAAAGCTGCAGCAGTCCGGCGAACGCTTTGATGCTTAGC
>JBOHWI010000301.1:0-1768 GCA_050736675.1 Binatus sp. (SeqCode) | reverse complement strand
GTCTATTTCAGCGAGCGAATGTGGATTCAGATGATCTACCACGAGATGGGTCACTTCCTGTTCTGGACCGACGCTGAGCGCAAGGCCGAAATATTTTCGCGCCGAATGATCACAGGCCTGAGAGTCTCCGGCCGCCGGCGCGCTGCGCGCTCGCGCACCCGCTCGGGAATCTCGAGCACGCGGCGCGCCGCAAATCGTATCCGCAAGCGCCGTCCGCGCATTTCGACCACGCGAAAATCGCGACGCTTCGTGCGCGGCGCCGCCCGCAGAGCCCGCAGGGTCGCCTGATGCCGCAAAAGCCCAACGTCGAAAATCGCTGGTGGGTCGAAACCACCTTCAAGAAACCCAAACGAGCCAAGTCCGAAACCGAGTTGCCGCAGTTGCCGGTCGCGATGGCCTTTTACCAGGTCGCGCGCGATTACGATCAGGATCGCGCCAAGGAAGATCTCACCGACAACAATCTCCGCATCGCGCGTGAGGCCAATCCTCCGCAGGGCGATTGGGCCTACGTTGCGATGACCGAGCAGCACGCGCCCGCCAACGTCATCAAGCGCGTCAAAGACGAGTTCCGCATCCCGCGCGAGGCGCGCGGCATCGTAATCGATCACGGGCGCGTCGTACGCCTGCTGATTTGCGGTCCGCAGCTTGAGGACTGGATGCTCGACATCACGCTCGGCGACGAACCATCCGTGGACGCATACGTGTGGTCCGTCATGTATCGCGAGCGAATCTTCCGCCGCGCCGAAGACGCGCTCCGTCAGGCCCGTAAATGGGCCATTAACCTGCTCCAGTTCCCTCCGCCGAGAGACGAACCCTTCCGCGGCGCGCTGCTGGTATAGCCCTTCTTCACTGAGGTGCAGGGTCACCCCTGCAAACTCGCGGCGGCTTACACTACAATTGACTCCGCGCCATGAACTACCTGTCGCTCGTGCTCCGAAACCTTGCCCGCAACACGCGCCGCACGATTCTTACCGCGCTGTCGATCACGGTCTCGGTATTCATCTTCGCGTCGCTCATCAGCCTGCCTGAACTGCTCAACCAGGTCCTGCGCGACCGCGCCAACTCGCTGCGCCTCATCTGCCACAGCAAAGCCAGCCTCTTCTACATGCTGCCCGAGTCCTACCGCCGGCGAATCGAAACTGTGCCGCATGTCGAAGCCGTGGCTGGCTACAGCCTCTTCCTCGCAACTTATCGCGAGCCGAACCAGCAACTCGCCGCCCTCGCCGTCGACGACGATCACATCGGTGAAATCTTTCCGGATTGGGATCTAAGCACTGAAACCGAGCATGAATTCAGAAGCCTGCGCACCGGAGCGCTCGTCGCGACCAATTTGATGAAGGTTTTCGGCTGGAAAGTCGGCCAGACGATCATGCTGCGCGGCACGATCTATCCGGTCGATCTGCAACTGACAATCGTCGGCGTAGTAAACGAGGAAGCGGCCGGCCCCCGAATAATTTTCAAGCGCGACTACATGGAGAAACTGCTGGGCGATCCGGGAACCGTCAACCTGTTCTGGGTGAAAATCGATCACTCCCAATCAGCACCCGAAGTGATCGCCGCAATCGATGAGATGTTCGCCAATTCGGCGAACGAAACCGCCACCGAAACCGAAGTCGCGATGATCAAAGACCAGGTCGGCAGCAACCTGGCCCTGATGGTGAACGGCGCGAAGTTTCTCGCGGCGATCGTAATTTTCACGATCGGGCTGGTCGCCGTCAACACCGCCGCGATGGCGGTGCGTGAGCGGCGGCACGAGATGGCCGTGATG
>JBOHWI010000300.1:0-11095 GCA_050736675.1 Binatus sp. (SeqCode) | reverse complement strand
CTTCTCACCGGTCCCGCCGCAGGCCGTGCGATTAGGACTGAATCGATCACGTACTGGCTGAACGAGAGCGCAATGAGTATCGGGATGTAAAATGGAATCAGGCCGGCGGCCGCCTCGCTCAAGAGAGCCGCCAGCACGAAGCTCACGTCCGCGATTCCGTCGAGCCATCGCCCACGCCCGCTTGCGACTCCCAGCCGCCGCGCGATTCGCCCGTCGATGAAGTCGCTGCCCGCCGCGACAATCGCGACGATCGCAAATGCGAATCGTCCCTCGTGCCCGTGCAATGACAGCTCGACCCAGATTGCGGCCAGCACGAATCTCAACGCGCTCAGGCCGTTGGGTATCTGCGCGAGCATCACACCGCTTCGCCGCGGGCGCGCCGCTTCGCTCGCAGGAGCTGAATGCTCTACAATCGTGCTCTTATGCCCGGAAAAACTTCCCGCACGATTCAGATCGTCAGCCACGGCCCGTCATGCCTCGACGGTGTGATGGCGGCCGCGGCGGTGGCGCGCTTTTACGATGGCCATAAAGTCATCACGACCTTGGCCGGTAACAACGACGCCGACCATGTACTCCAGAATCTGGCGCTCAAGTCCGAAGACGGCAGTGAAGAGATATGGATCACGGATTTGTCCTGGAATTCACCCGCGACCGGGGCGCACCTGACGGAGTTGAGCGAGCGCGGCGCGCGCATCTACTGGATCGATCATCATCGCACCGCAGTTTCCCGCGCCGATGCCCCAGAGTTCAAGGTGCCGTTCGCGGGCAAAGTCCTCAGCGAGCAATATTCGGCGGCGCGGCTGACGTTCAATTTCCTCAAACGGATGGGGCGCGATCTTCCGGAGCAGCAGCGCGCCGAGTTCGACGCTTTCCAGCCGTTCGTGCTGATAGCCGACGATCACGATCGCTGGGTCCACAGGATTCCCGAGTCGTCCGAATGGGCGCTGGCCGTGCAGACGCTCGGCGGAACCTCGTCGTATCGTGAAATCCTCAAAATGCACGAGCCGCGGATGAGTCGCAAGCTGCGCTCCGCGTTCGAATCGGGTCAGGACGCGATGCGTCGCAGCATTGAACTGGCGCACGCGACGATGGTCGATCGCAAGCTCGACAACGGAATCACAGTGCGGACGGCGTGCTGCTTCGGCTACAGCAGCGAAGTCGCAGCGCATCTCTACCAGGGGCAGACCCAAACGGTCGTCGCGCTGTTCGACTTGCGCAGCCAGGGCGTCAGCCTGCGCCGCAGCTCCGACAGCGACGTCGATCTGTCGGTCCTCGCACAGCATTACGGCGGGGGCGGTCATGCGGCGGCGTCGGGCTTTGCTATTCCCGACCTGCGCCGCCTGCCGGCCGAGCGGCTGGCTGAAATTCTGGGCGATCAGCTCGAAAAGACACCATCCTGAACTGACTTGCAGACCTCTAGCGTCTAGCCTCAGGTTTCAAAATATCGCGCGCGGTCGAGATCGGAAATCATCCCGGGCCCAGACGGGCGCCATCCCAGACGTTCCTGCGTTAGCGCGCTCGAAGCCGGGCAGTCGAGACCCGCGAAGAGCCCGAGCCAGCCGAAATGCTCGGCTGCCTCCGCGGGCGACTTGCTGACGACCGGCAGCTTCAAGCCGCGGCCGATTGCGGCAGCAATATCTCGAACCGGCACGCCCTCCTCGGCGACCGCGTGATACCTGGCCCCTGCGGCGCCCTGGTCAAGCACGAGCCGGTATAGATGAGCGGTATCGAGCACGTGCACCGCGGGCCAGCGGTTGAGTCCGTCACCGACAAAGGCCGAGATACCCTTCTCGCGAGCTATCGCGATCGCGTAAGTGACGAGGCCTTGCTTGACTGGGTCATGGACCTGAGGAAGGCGTACCACCGACACGCGCAGGCCGCGCGCCGCGACTGAGGCTGCCGCCTCTTCCGACGCTACGCGAGGAATCGAAGCAGAGCCGGAAGCGGGCGCGTCGTCTTCGGTCGCGAGGCGACCGGGCGTGAGTACAACAGCGGTCCCGGAGGTGACGATCAAGGGGCGGTCAGAGCCCGCGAGCGCGGAGCCGAGCGCCTCGATCGCGCGCCGATCTGTTTCACAGTTGTCCATGTATTTCGAGAAGTCATGAATAAAGGCCGTGTGGATCACGCCGTCCGACATGGCTGCTCCGCTGCGCAAGCTTTCCAAGTCTTCAAGATAACCTCGATGCACCCGGGCACCGGCGGCGACAAGAGACTTAGCACCCGCATCCGAGCGAGCCAGTCCGAGCACCTGATGGCCGGCGTCAATTAACTCTCGCACGATCGCAGAACCGATAAAGCCCGTAGCTCCGGTGACGAATACACGCATCACGACCACTCCTTTCCTGATTTGTTGACCATGACCGCATCCGCAGTCCGGTCATGGGCAAGATATAAGTGATTCAGGAAATACGGTCTACGCGAATGAAAATCCGTATTGACGGCGGCAGCGTCTGAGAGCAGGGCGAGCTTTAAAACTGGCCCTTGCCTCAAATCTCACAGTTTGCGTAGACTGACTGCACGTTCATTTGACTGACTGTCCAGTTTCTCATGACGAAAGAAGACCTAATCAAAGAATTTCGCGTGCGCGAGATCCTCGAAGCCGCACGCCGCGTGATGGCGCGTTACGGGATGCAAGGCACGACCGTCGATCGCGTCGCCGAGGAAGCGAAGGTCGCCAAGGGCACCATTTACCTCTACTTCGACACCAAGGACGCTCTCGTCCACGCGGCGGTGCTGGAGGGCTTGCGCGAAATGGTCGCGGAGACGGCAGCCTCGGACGACCCGTCGGTCCCGCCGCTGAAGCGGATCCGCAAACTCATCCTCGCGCAGTTCCGCATCCAGGCTTCGAACCAGGATTTTCTGAAGACCCTCATCATCGGCAATTCGCTTGATATCGAGCTCGAGTCGGAGGCCGGCCGCGAGTTCATGCGGGTCTATGCCGGCCATCTCGACTTCATGGCGTCGGTCGTGCAGGACGCTATCGACTGCGGCGCGATTCGGCCGATCGATCCGCATTTCGCGGCGTTCATGCTCGGCGAGATGCTGACGGGGTGTCTGCGGCGGCGGCTGCTCAAGCTGGCGTCGAGTCCGCTCGAATCGGATGCGGAAGCTGTCGTCGAACTTTTTCTCAAAGGGGTTGCGGCACTTCCATGAAACTGACTTTCCGGAGCTGGGCGTCGGCGGCGCTCTCAGGCGCGCTGGCTACGATGACAATCGCGGGATGCCATCAGCCGGCTGCCGCCGAAGTCGATACCAAATCGGGCCCGGCGCCGATTGCGATCGCGGTCGCCGCTGCCCATCAACAGAGTCTCGAGCGCACGGCCGAAGTGCAGGGCGCGCTCTTCCCGCGCGAGCATGCGGTGCTGTCGGCGGAAGTCGAGGGCAAGGTCGCGGAAGTTGCCGCGGATTTCGGCGACAAGGTCAGCGCCGGCCAGGTGATGCTGAAAATCAACCCGCGCGAATATCAGCTGCGGGTCGAGACCGCGCAGGCCGCGCTCGACCAGGCGCGCGCCAAGCTGGCCAACTCGACCTCGCGTTACAATCGTGCGAAGACGCTCAAGCAAGCGGCGGCCATCTCGGCCGAGCAGTTCGATCAATTGGCGGCGCAGTTGCGCGTCGATCAAGCTGACACGGAATCTGCGCAAGAGGCGGTCGCGATGGCGCGCAAGAAACTCGGCGACACCGAGATCAAGGCGCCGTTCAGCGGCTCCGTGCAAAGGCGGATGGTCTCGCTCGGCGAGTACGTCGCGCCCGGCAAAGAACTTTACGAACTAATAGCGACCGACCCGATTAAGCTGCGCTGCCCGATGCCCGAGCGGTTCGTGCCGCTGGCGCGGGTCGGCATGCCGGTGAAACTCGCGATCGACGCCAAACCGGGTGCGTCGTACAGCGGCAAAATCACGCGCATCGCCCCGGCGCTCGATGAAAGCAGCCGCACGCTGCTGATTGAGGCCGAAGTCGCCAACCCCGACGGCGCGCTGAAGCCCGGATTCTTCGCCCACGTGACGATGGATCTCGGCCACGATCGCGCGCTGTTCGTCCCGAGCGCCGCAGTGCTGCGCTACGCGGGCGTCGCGCGCGTATTCGTCGTCGAGCAGGGGATCGTGCGCGCGCGCGAGGTGACGACCGGCAGCGTTGTCGGCGAGCAGACCGAGATCACCGGCGGGCTGAACGAGGGCGACCGCGTCGCAGTCAGCAACGTCGATCGCCTGGCCGACGGCGCCGCAGTTCTCGCCCGGGAGCAGTCGTGATTCTCGCCGACCTGTGCGTGCGCCGGCCCGTCTTCGCGACGATGTTCGTCGGTGTGCTGGTCGTGCTCGGCTGGTTCTCCTACATGCGCCTGGGCGTCGATCTGTTTCCCAAGGTCGACGTGCCGACCGTGATGGTCACGACGTTCCTGCCGGGCGCCGCGCCCGAGGAGACCGAGGCGCGCGTCACTAAACCGATCGAGGAAGCCGTCAACACCGTCAGCGGAATCGACGAGATGCGTTCGAACACGCTCGAAGGCGTCTCGCGGATCATGATCCAGTTCAAGCTCGAGCGCGATCTCGACGCCGCAGTGCAGGACGTCCGCGACAAGATTTCGACCGTGCTCGATCAGCTCCCGGACGGCACCAAGCCGCCGATGGTGCAGAAGTTCGACCTCGACGCGGTACCGGTCGTGACGATCACGATCACCGGCTACCAGAGCCTGAAAGAGTTGACCGAGCTGGCGCGCCGGCGCCTCCAGGAACCGCTGGAATCGGTTGACGGCGTCGGTTCGATCGACATCGTCGGCGGGCGCGAACGCGAAGTTCACGTCAACGTCAACACCGACAAGCTGCACGCCACCGGCGTGACAATTCAGCAGGTCGGCGCCGCGCTCTCGCGGCAAAACGTCGAGTATCCCGGCGGCCGCATCAAGCAGGGAATGTCCGAGGAGATGCTGCGCACGCTCGGCCGCATCACCGAGGTTCCCGATTTCGCGAAGGTAATAGTCAGCGAAGTCGAGGGCCGGCCGGTGACGGTCGGCGACGTCGCGACGGTCGAAGACAGCGTCAAGGAGCCGCGCTCGCTGTCGCGATGGGACAACAAGAATGCGGTGTCGCTGGTGGTGCGCAAGCAGTCGGGCGAGAACACGATCGCGGTGGTCGACCGGGTCAAGGAGCGTTACGAAACGTTGAAGGGGACGCTGCCGCCGGGCGTCAACGTGATCTTCACGCGCGACGCCTCCAGGTTCATCCGCGAGGCGGTCCAGACCGTGCAGGAGCATCTGGTGCTCGGCGGTATCTGCGCGGCGGTCGTGGTGTTCTTTTTCCTCGGCTCGATTACTTCGACATTGATCGCCGCGGTCGCGATTCCCGTTTCGATCATCTCGACCTACTCGCTGCTGCTGTGGATGGGCTTCACGCTCAACCGCATGACGCTGCTCGCGCTGACGCTCGCGGTCGGAATAGTGATCGACGACGCGATCGTGGTGCTCGAAAATATTTTCCGCTTCATCGAAGAGAAGAACATGGACCCGATTTCGGCCGCCAAGGCGGCCACCGCCGAAGTCGGGCTCGCCGTCAGCGCGACCACTCTGTCGCTCGCGGTAATCTTCGTGCCGGTCGCGTTCATCCACGGCGTGATGGGCCGGTTCCTGAATTCGTTCGGGCTGACGATGGCATTCGCGATCATGGTGTCGTTGCTGGTTTCGTTCACGCTGACGCCGATGCTCTGTTCGCGTTATCTGAAAGCCGGCGGTGCGGGTGGCGCGAAGCACAATCGCACCAAGGACTGGAAAATTTTCCGCTGGATCGAGGACCGCTACGACCTCGCGCTGCGCTGGTCGCTCGATCATCGCTGGACGCTCGTCGCCATCGCGCTCGCGTTGGTCGTCTCGATTCCGTTCCTTGGGAAAATGGTCGGTGCGACGTTCATGCCCGACGACGACTCGAGCGAATTCGCGGTCAACATCCGCACGCCGCCGGGATACTCGCTCGCGCATACCGATCGGATAGTCGCGCAGATTGAGGATCGTCTGCGCACTATCCCCGAAGTTCGCGATCTGTTCACCACCGTCGGCGACACCAACGGCGACGACCGCGTGACCGTCGCGCAGGTCGACGCGAAGCTGTTCCCGCTCGATCGGCGCCATCGCAGCCAGGAAGTGGTCATGGCCGACGCGCGGAAGCTGATGGACACGTTTCCGGCGCTGCGCGTCAGCGTCGATCCGATCAAGCCGTGGGAGCAGGGCGGCTATCGCGAAGTCGCGGTCGAATACGACATGCGCGGCCCCGACCTCGAAACCTTGCGCGCCTATGCCGATAACCTGATGGTGCGGCTCAAACAAATTCCCGGCATCGTCGATCTCGATTCGAGTTACGAGGGCGGCTTGCCGGAACTTCAGGTCAACATCGATCGCACCAAGGCGGCGGACTTGGGCGTGTCGGTGGACGATATCGCGCAGACCATGCGCACGATGGTGCAAGGCGACGTGGTCACGCGTTTTCGCGAAGGTCAGGATACCTACGACGTGCGCCTGCAGTTGGCCGACAAGGATCGCGACAATCCGGTGGTCGTCGCCGGGCTGACGATTCCGTCGAGCAAGGTCGGACAGGTGCGGCTCGACAACGTTGCGACGCTAACGCATGGAACCGGCCCGGTGCAGATCGACCGGCAGGATCGCCAGCGCAACATCTCGATCGTCTTCAACCTCGCGCCCGGCTTCGCGATGAACAAGGTGATGGACGCAGTCACGCACGAGGTCGGGCAGATTCACCTGCCGCCCGGCTACCTCACGGAGTTCGGCGGTCAAAGCAAGATTTACGGCGAGATGGTCACCGGCTTCCTGGTCGCATTCGCGCTCTCGATCATCTTCATGTACATGGTGCTGGCGGCCCAGTTCGAGAGCTTCATCCATCCGATCACGATCATGTTGTCGCTGCCTCTGGCCGTCCCGTTCGCGCTGATTTCGCTGTTCGTGTTTCGCGAGCATCTGATGCTGTACTCGACGCTCGGCATCTTGCTGCTGTTCGGCATCGTTAAAAAGAATTCGATCCTGCAACTCGATCAGACGCTCAACCTGATTCGCGCGGGACTGCCGCGGCGCCAGGCCATCCTGACGGCGAATCGCGATCGGTTGCGGCCAATCTTGATGACCACGGCGGCTCTCGTTGCGGGCATGATTCCCGTCGCGATCGGGCAGGGCGCGGGTGACAGGGCGATTCGCGCAATCGCGCTGGTCGTGATCGGCGGTCAGACGCTGTGCCTGCTGATCACGCTACTGTTCACGCCGGTCGCTTTCTCGCTGTTCGACGATATGGAGAATTGGTTCCGCAATATCCGTAAGCCGGCGGCGCGCCTCAAACTGGTCGAGCCGTCGTACGACGACGAGCTCGAACGCCACGCCATCGACTAGCCGCGCGAATCTCCATCTTCAATCTTCCGCCCGCGTTCTGCTACGCTCGCGAAATTCAGCGCGCGGGAGACAACCGACAATGGGCCAAATCGTAATCGTTCTCGTCCTGGGACTTGCGGCGGGCATACTCGGCGGCTTCGTCGGTGTCGGCGGCGGCGTTCTGATCGTGCCGGTGCTGGTGCTGCTGCTCGGCTTCGATCAGCACATGGCAGTGGGCACCTCGCTTGGCGCGCTGCTGCCGCCCGTTGGAATCCTCGGCGCGTACGAGTACTACAAGCACGGCCACCTCAACATAACCTACGCGCTGCTGATCGGGCTGGGCCTGCTGATCGGCGGTTACATCGGCGCGGTTTACGCCGTGAAGATGCCGGGTGCGACCCTGCGCCGCATCTTCGGCGTCTTCCTGCTGCTGACGTCGATCCGGATGCTGTACAAATAGATCCCTCGCCTTGCGATCCGAGATTGCGCTTACTAAGTTCGCGAATGTGGACGCAGCGCTCGAAAAAGCACTCAACCTTTTGCTCGAATCGGAGCGCGCCGGAGTCATCGCGCTCGACAAACTCATCGCCGACGTCAAACAGGATGAGCTGAAGAAGTTCCTGTCCGGCTCACGCGCGATGGAGCAACGCAACGCCGAAGAACTCGAAGCGCTTATTCGTGACAACGGCGGCACTCCGTCTCGCGGCGTCGGGCCATTCGCGCGCAAGGTCGCGGCGCTCGATTCGATTCGCGACCGCCTGAACCTGATGTCGCGCGGCCAGGAATGGGCCGCGCGCAAAACCGAAGTCGCGCTTGCGCTCGCGCCCCCAGAGGGCCCCATTCACGACTACCTGACGGCGATGGCAAATCGACATCGCGCCGAAGTGGAATGGGGCCGCGCCGAAGTGATCCGACTCACGTCGGCCGGCTGACACGTCTCTAAGCGGGGTGGTTAGCGACGAAAATCTCGCGCTTCCAATCATCGATCAATGTACGCGGCTCGAATCCAGCGTCGCGCAGCAGGCGCATCCATTCGGCGCGCCGAAAGATCCCCTCGATATGAGAGTCGTACACGACGCGCGTGTCGCCGCGACCGTCGCGCAACATGATCGCGAAGTCGGTTCGATAGGTCGTGTCAGTCGGATCGGGATCGAAGGTCCACTGCAGGTAGCGCAGGCTGCGACCGTCGGCGCCGTCGTGTCCGCCGTGCCGCGTTTCAGCGACGAAGGTCTCGCGCACGCAGTCAGGTACGAACAGCGCGACGCCGCCCGCGCAACAGTGTCGGTACGCGGTCCGAATCGCCGCGCCGAGATCTGCCGCATTCGTCATGTATGCGATCGCATCGTGGACAAACACCGCGTCGAACGTGCGCCCGAGGTTCAGCGAACGCATGTCGCCCTCGCGATGCTCGCATTCGGGATTCAGCGCGCGGCTGACGGCAAGCATTTGCGGCGACAGATCGACCAGCGTCATCTCGAATTTCGACCTGAGATAAAACGCGTTGTTGCCGCCGCCGGATCCGAGCTCGAGCACCGTGCGCGGCGCAGAGCGGCACTCGTCAGTCAGCACGCGCACAAAGAACGCCGCCTCCTCGGCATAGTCGGCGGGCGCGGAGAACAGCGGCCACCAATCCGCAAGTTCCTCGTAAAGCTTCATCGCGGCTTACTTCTTCGGCGGCGGCGCTGGTATTTCCTTCATGCGCGCTGTCGTATCGCCGTCGTACTCCAGATGCCATGCATCCGCCACAGCCCGATCACGTAAAACAGCTCCATGATCTGTTCGTCGGCAAAATGAGTTTTCAGCGCGGCGAACGTCTCATCTTCGACCAGGTTGCGCCCGACGATTTCATCCGTCGCCTGCATCACTGCCCGCTCGACGTCCGAGAACTTGCCGCTGGTCGCCCAGCCCTTTATCGCCGCCAGCTTGTCTTCAGAAACGCCGACCATTCGCGCGACCTTGATATGCTGCGAATACTCGAACCTCGAGTCGCCGACGATTCCGGTGCGCAGAATCGCCAGCTCGCGCAGCTTCGCCGGCAGCTTCCGACCGGGTTGCATCAACGCCATCAACGAGTTGCGCGCCTGGAAGAGCAAATCCGGCACCAGCGCAAACGTCGTCCAGTAATCGCCCGGCGTGCCGCTCGCGGTGCCCGGCTCAGCCACGGGATCGCGGTCGCCGAAGAATTGCCGATAGAGTTCCCGGATTTCCGGCGTGGCTTCGGCCTTGCTCACCTGGCGTAGTCGTCCCATGACTTGATGCTCCCGAGGCTCGCGAATGACGTTTTCGGACGACACCAATATCGCCGATGTGACGCGCTCTTGCGAGGCTGCGCGTCCGGCGCAATAATCGCGATTCCCCGGTGGACGCATAGCTCAGCCCGGTTAGAGCGCTTGCCTCACATGCCTTTCCGGACCGCCAGCCACACCAATCCGTTACGAAACATCCCGAGGAACCAAAGGTTTTCTGGTAGGCCTGACGATGGTCGCCAACCCTCTCCAAACGAACCCACGGCACAGAACCGACACAGTTGGAGGCATCACAAGCGGCCCATGAGCATCAGCGGAACCGGCGTTCAAGAGGACACGGACTACCCTGAAACGCGCAGGTGCAAGGAGTGAAAATATATAATAGCTAGTGTGGCGTCCCGCAAATAAATGTTGGTAGGAAAGTAATTTTCATACGACCGATGCTCAAGAATTCGGCTGTGTTGTGTAAAGTTATTTGCGGGACGCCACACTAGTTCGAAGGCGAAAAAGGTCCTGACCCAATTAGGCCAGCCCATTCGCCAAATTGGCCCGCGCCCGTCCTCACCCTACTACCAGGACACTCTCGGATGCGGCACCGGCAATTCGAATCCCGTCCTCTCTGCCATTAAATCTGCTTATGTAAGAGGTTATGTTGATAAGCAGTTTTAATGGCTACCGCACGCGCCATTCTTCTCTTCCCGCGCAACCGGAGCAAGCCTATCGCACGCGAACAACCGAAGGTTTGCGGCGGATTTTCTCTGTTCGCAAGTGAAGCGGTTCTATTCGTAATCCTGTTCCTAGCGATTGCGCTCATCGATTCGGCCAGTCTCGGCGCGCCGGTAGACCGCGTCGAGATTGCGATATACATGTGCAGCGCGCTCGGCATCGGGTTACGCCAAATGCGAGATCATAACTGGCGAGTCGCCGATTCTGACCACGCATGCACGTGGCCGCCGCCCATGACATCGTATGACAGCATCGTCGCCTCGAAGGCGCGTTCCGGGAACTCGACGCATGCGGCGGCATTTCAGAAACAGAGTAGTGGTGGGAGAGCCGTTGGCAATCGGGTTTACCGCAACTGTGTATCCCTCTCGCGCGAGTTTGCTGGGGTTTCATTTTTGAAGCCTGATTCAGGTTCGCTCTGACACTCGATGCTTTGCAAACAAAGCACCAGTTCTGAGTCTCGGTTTCGTGTCGTACCACGGCAGCGCGCTTTAGTGCGGCTCGCGGCCTAGGTGGCGTGCAACCCGCGGACCCATCGCGACCTGCTGATGCTTGCGATTGAGGTCGCGTACTCCACGGTTGCCAAGTACATGGCAAGACCGCGTCGCCTTCGCAAGGTTGGAAAACGCTCCTGGGCAATCACGCCCTACAATCAGACACGGACCCATCTGTCACAGAACAAGTCCGCGCCGGATTTTCGCCGTGCACAGCCGGTCGCCACTGTCGCAGCGTTGTCAATCCTGGGCGGGGCTGCATCGTCACTACG
>JBOHWI010000299.1:0-5412 GCA_050736675.1 Binatus sp. (SeqCode) | reverse complement strand
CAGCTGCGTTACTCGAAGGGATTGCTCACGATCGTGCAAGGCACCGCAAAGTTCGGAAAGTCGGTCATTCACAACCTGAGCGCTAGCGCCAACCTGGGCGGCGGAATCGAGGGCGCCGACTATAAGGCCGCCGTGGGCATGAACGCAGACCTGGCCGAACTTTACCCGGCCATCGCCCGGACGCTCGAGATGTATCAACTCCGGCAACGCGATCGCCTCGAACACATGAGCGGCCTGGTCGAACTGGCTGCGAGCGCATCGGGAAAGTTGAGCGCAAAGAACGTGACTGCGCCACAGGACTACCAGGTGCGCGCTGACGCCATCGGCGCCGTGCTGAACATCAAGGGTTCGCCCGGGCCGCTTAAGGTTTCACGCGGCACCATCACTATCCATCCGGATTCAATCAAGTTCGACCATGTGATGCTGGAAGCAACCGGCGGCGATGCGACTCTCGACGGTGGCGTGAATTTCGTGTCGAAGGGTATCGCGCTGCATAATCTGACGCTGGGACTTCACGATTTCCCATCGGAGACCTGGTTGGCGCTGCTGGTCGATCCCTCGGACTTCAGCGTGAGCGGGCCGATTGGCGGCAAAGTAGTTGTCAGCAGCGATCCCGCCGATCCCGCCGCGATGATGCCCGAGGGCAAGCTGACGCTGGCCAAGGGCGACGTAAAATTCAACTTTCTGCGGTCACCGATACTTGTCCAAGGTGCGACGCTCGCGATGCATCGCAAGCAGGTCGTCTTGTCGATGCCGGGCTCGAAGCTCGAGGACCAGGCGATTAATTTTAAGGTCACCGTCGCCGACTATACCCATCCTTCGATTCGCATCGACGCTACTGTGCAGAAGCTCGATCTCGAGGTGATGAACTTTGTGCGGATGCCGTGGTCGCCGGCCACGCCGCCGATCCACTTCCCGGTTCCATGCAGCGGTCATATCGAAGCGCGCGCCGCAAATCTTGCGGCGTTCAAGATGACCGACGTCAAGACCGATTTCACCCGCACCCCGGCGGGCGATTGGCGCGTCTACAACATGAGCGCGTCCGCATATCGCGGCAAGATGAAGCTCGAGCTCATCGGCCGCGCTCCCGACAACTGGATCCGCATCATCGGCAGCGCCACCAACATGGACCCGGCGCCGCTCTTCATGCTGGGCGGCAAGAACAAGCAGTCACCCTTGCTCGGGCAGCTCTCGCTCGCCGGCGATTTGTGGGCCAACACCGACACCAACTTCTTCGAAACTCTCGCCGGCGACATGACGGTGACGGTGCGAGACGGGACCCTCAACAAATTCACGCTGCTGTCGCGGTTGCTGAGCTTTATCGACATCAAGAATTGGCTGAGCGCGCAGATTCCCGACCCGCGCGTCAGCGGAGTTCCGTTCAAAACGATCTTCACCGATTTCAAGGGCAAAGGCGGGCTTTTCTATACCGACAACTTCGTACTCAAGGGTCCGGTGATGGATATCACGGCGAACGGCAGCATTCAGTTCGGCGCCGGCACGCTCGACATGGAGGTCGGCATGTTTCCGTTCGACACGGTGGACTGGGTGTTGAATCACATTCCACTGATCGGCGAACGCATCGGTGAAGGCACCGGCAAACTGGTGGCGGCCTATTTCCACGTCAGCGGGCCGATGAGTGATCCGTCGATCTTGCCGAAGCCGATCACGTCGGTGGCGGAGTTCGTCAAGAAAACTCTCGGGATGCCGATAAACCTCATCCGTCCGAACACGATCAAGTGAGAATGCGCAAATCCCCTGGCTCGGCGGAGCACTCAGCGCCCGAGTCCGTCCGCGCGCGGCTTGGAGTCCCGCGCCAGGATCGCTAAAGTACCCCGATGCGCGGCGGGACGCGCGCGGATTCATGATCGAGCTGATTCTCTACACACGAAACGACTGCGGTTTGTGCCGTGAGATGGAAGGGGTGATTGCGGCCGAACTGCAGAACTTCGACGCGCGAATCCAGCGAATCGAGATCGACGGTAACGCGGACCTCGAGGCGCGCTTCGGCCTCGAAGTGCCGGTTCTGTTCGTGAACGAGCGCAAGGCGTTCAAGTATCGATGCACGCCGGCGGATTTGCGCAAACGCCTTGCGCGCGAGGCGCCGGGCTGAGATGCCGGCTCGCACACCACATAAACTGAGGATAATTCTTGCAACCAGCGGCAGCGAGGCGGAGGCGGTCTCGATCGCGCGAACGTTGGTCAACGAACGGCTGGCGGCATGCGTCAACGTCGTCGGACCGGTGCGCTCGATCTATCGATGGCGCGACGGCGTCGAAGACGAGCGCGAGTATCTGCTCGTTATCAAGACTCGGGCGACGCTCTACATGAAGGTGGAGACGCGGGTTCGCGAACTTCATACCTACGAAGTGCCGGAGATTCTATCGGTAGTTGCAGATCGAGGGTCGCCGCCTTACGTCCAATGGCTGCTTGCTTCCACCGGACCGATCCGCGGGCGCTCCCGATGATCAGGATTGCGATTTCCGGCGCGGGCGCGATTGCGGAACGCGCGCACGTCCCCGCGCTGCGAAGCGTTGCTGACGCTCAGATCGTCGCGATCCAGAGCCGGACCGCTGAGAAAGCCGGGCGAGTGGCGCGCGCCCTGTGGCCGGACGAAGCGGGCCGCCCGAAGGTCTATTCGGACTTCGACCAGATGCTGGCGCGCGAGCGTCCCGACGCGGTCGGAGTTTTCACGCCGAATCATTTGCATCGCGAATTTGCCGTCAAGGCGCTCCGCGCTGGTGCGCACGTACTCGTCGAAAAGCCGATGGCGCCGACTGCGGCGGCGGCGCGCGAGATGGTTGAGGCGGCGGCGAAAGCGCGGCGCGTGCTGATGGTCGCGATGCAGCGGCGGTTTGGCGGAATCGAGCGCGCCATCAACGACGCCATCACGAGCGGGGCAATCGGCCAGCCCCATTTCATTCGCGCGCGGCTTTCGCACGGCGGACCGCAGGCGTGGGCGCCGGGGCAGAAGTGGTTCACGACCGCTTCGGAAGCAGGTGGCGGTGCGATGCTCGATCTGGGCGTCCACGTCGCCGACCTTGCAATCTGGTTCATGGGCGAGATCGACTCCGTTTCAGGACAGGTCGGCACCCTCGCGAAACAAATCGAAGTCGATGATACGGGCGCCATGATTATCCATTTCAAGTCGGGCGCGCTCGGCCTGGTCGAGGCGAGTTGGAGCAGCATGCCGCCGCTGTCGGCGATCGAGATTTACGGGACCGAGGGCAGGGTGATGGCGGGTTATCCGCGCAACGACATATCGATTCTGAAGGCCGACGGCAGTGCGGCGCCGGGCTTCTCGCGCGACGAGGTGATGAGCCGGTTCGATCCGCGCGATTTGCTGGCGCCGACGCGGGCGTTGGCGGAGACCTTCGTCGGCGCGATTCAAGGCCGCGTGAAACCTGCGCCTGACGGAAATGACGGGCTGCGCGCGGTCGAGGCAATCGAGGCCTGCTATCGGTCGTCGCGCACCGGTAGTCGAATCAAGCTGCCGCTCGATTCATAATTCACAGATGTTTCGCGAATCGATCAAAAGGATGGCGCCGTACCGGCCCGGCGAGCAGCCGCGCCCCGGGCAGCGGCTGATCAAGCTCAACACCAACGAAAACCCGTATCCGCCGTCGCCGCGAGTGCGACGCGCCGTTGCGAAAGCTATGACAGGGTCGGCACTGCGGTTGTATCCGGCGCCGCGCGCAGATGAATTCGTGGCGAGCGCCGCGCGAACCTACTCGATACCGCAGAGCATGATTATCGCGGGCAATGGCTCGGACGAACTGCTCGCGATGGTGTTTCGAGCGACGCTCGGCAGCGGCGACACTGTCGCGTATCCGGTGCCCACGTATTCGCTCTACGACACGTTGGCGCTGGTGCAGGAGGCGCGCATCCTGCACTTTCCGCTCGGCGGCGACTTCATACTGCCGCTCGCGGCACTGGCGGAGGCACACGCGAATCTCACAATCGTGTGCAATCCCAACTCGCCCTCGGGCACGCTTACGCCGACTCGCAGCCTGAGCGCGCTGGCGAAACGGTTGGGCCGCAGATTGCTTGTGATCGACGAAGCTTATGTGGACTTCGCCAGCGAGAATGCGCTCGGCCTGGTGCGGCGCCATCGCAACGTCGTGGTGCTGCGCACGTTGTCGAAGTCCTATTCGCTGGCCGGGATGCGGCTCGGCCTGTGCTTTGCGGACCCATCGGTCATCGAGGCGCTGATGAAGGTCAAGGATTCGTACAATCTGAGCCGGGTCGCGCTCGCCGCAGGAGCCGAAGCGTTGCGCGACTCGGATTGGATGCGCCGCAATGTCGCCAGGGTAATTCGCACGCGTGAGCGGAGCGAGGCGCGGCTGCGGAAGCTCGGCTTCGAGGTGCCGCCGTCGCAGGCGAATTTCGTGCTGGCGCGGATGCCGGGTCGCGACCAGGCGCCTGTCGCCCGCGGGTTGCGCCGCGCCGGAATTCTCGTCCGGCATTTCGCGACGCCGCTGCTTCAGGACGCGCTACGAATCTCGATTGGGACGCCGGCCGAGATGGACACGCTGTTCAGGGCGCTTGCGTCGCTGCTCCGCGCAACTCCGCCGAAAACCAGGCGCCGTATTCGCGCGTGAGCGGTTGAATTCGATGGCAGCGATCAAGCGGCTATTCGGAAATTTTCGTTCGTCACGGGGCCGGAAAGCCGAAACGGAATCGCGCTCATCGATTCAATGGGTGGTGGCGGGGCTGGGCAATCCGGGTGAAGAATATTCGCGCTCGCGCCACAACGCCGGATTCTTGACGATCGACCGAATCGCAAAGGCGAAAGGCGTCGAACTGAACCGCCGCAGATTCAAAGGCGTGACCGCCGAAACGAGGCTTGCGGAAAACGCGGCGATGCTGGTCAAGCCGCAGACTTTCTACAATCTAAGCGGCGAGTGCATCTCTGATCTGCTCGGATATTTCAAAATTTCGTCCGGGCATTTGATCGTAGTACATGACGAACTGGATCTCGAAGCGGGGCGGCTCAGAATCAAACAGGATGGTGGCGATGCCGGCAATCGCGGCGTTCGCTCGATCGCGGAGTCGCTGGGTACAACCGATTTCATTCGAGTCAGAATAGGAATCGGACGGCCGCCGGGTTTTACGGTCGAGATGGAACCCGGTCGGCAGCCGAAGACAGAAGAGAACAAAGACTACCTGCTCCGTCCCATGAACAGCGCGGAAAGGCAGGCGCTCGCGCCGATACTCGAACGCGCAGCGAATGCGGTCGAAGCAATCGCGGAGCATGGACTCGAAACCGCAATGAATCGCTACAATCGGCGCGATTAAGGTTCATTGTGCGACTCTCCGCCATAGTAACAATTTGTCTGAACCTATAATCAGTCAGTTGACTTCGCGTCGCGCACCGCGCTAGAGCATCGAAACAGTGGAGCCCTCGTCGCG
>JBOHWI010000298.1:0-2977 GCA_050736675.1 Binatus sp. (SeqCode) | reverse complement strand
TCTATACACCGCGCTGGGCGCCGCGCTGGGCCTGCTCGCGATCTTCTTCGCTTCACGCGGCGATTTCCGCGCCTCGTTTCTCGCGATGGGCGCGGCGACGATCATCGATTGCAGCGACGGCCCGCTCGCGCGCTGGCTGATGGTCAAGACGCGCGTGCCGACCTTCGACGGCGCGCTGCTCGACAACATCGTTGACTATCTGACCTACACCGTGGCGCCGGTGTTCCTGATGCTGGAGGCGGGAATCATCCCGGATTCGCGATGGGGCCTGGCGCTGGCGTGTTTCGTCATGCTGGCGAGCGTCTATGGTTTCTGCCACACCGAAGCCAAAACCCGGGACCATTATTTTCTCGGCTTTCCGAATTATTGGAACCTGGTCGCGTTTTATCTCTACTGCCTCAGCGCCGGCACGACCTTCAATATCGCCGTGCTTGTGCTTCTCGCCGTGATGGTATTCATGCCGCTCAAGTACATCTATCCGAATCGAACTGTACCGCTGCGCCCGCTCACCCTCACGCTTGGAATATTCTGGGGAGCCTTGACGATCGCATCGCTGCTGATGTTGCCGACCATAAATCCCATCATGCTTTGGGCCGGGCTTAGTTACATCGCTTATTACTTCATCGCGTCCTTTATACTCCATGCACAATTCGTCCTTAAGTCACATCGAGCCGCGTCGATTTGAATGCCTGAGCGCGAGCTTCATGGCGCCGGCGCCGTTTCCGAGTCGTGGCTCGAGATCATCGATGCCGATTCTCCGCTGCTCTTGATAGCGCCGCATGGCGGTCGCGCGGAGCCGCGCACGCGCACCCTGCTGAATCCCAAGGTCAACGACCTTCATACCGCGGACATCACGCGCGGACTCGCGGCGCGGCTCGGCGCGTCGGCACTGATCAACGTCGCGATGGATCGCAATCGGCTCGACTGCAACCGTCTTTCGCAAATAATCGAGCGCGCGCCATGGCTGCTCGAAGTGATCGCGGGGCGCGTCAACGCGATCGTCGCACTTCACGGCCGCATCACGGTACTGCTCATTCACGGATGGAACATTATCGAGCCGCGGCTCGATTTCGGCCTCGGGCTGCGACATTTGGGCGGCGAACTAAGGCCGCCCGGCTCCGCTTGCGTCTCCGCCAGCGACGATTTTATCTACGGCCCGCTCCTCGAGCTCGCCGACCGGCTGCACCGGCAGGGAATCAAGCCGACCTACGGTATGCGCTACCCGGGTGGCGGGTTGCAAAACCTGTTGCAGGCATTTACCGCGCGCCATCAACAGAGTGCGAACGCTGCGCTCCGCTCGATTTCAGAGACCGCTATGAGCGGCGTCGTCGATGCCGCCCAACTCGAACTGTCAGTCGCGCTCAGAATGCCCGGCGAGTTGCGCACCCGATGCGAAAATGCAATCGCCGAAGTCTTTTCAGGGAACCGCAATTCGCGCGCGACACGACCTCCGATAGCGATAAATCGCGCGCCGCGTCCGCCAGCCGCCAAGCCGGAGATCGGTGCGGCAGCGACGGTCGCTGCGCCCGGACGCGTCGGCATTGAATTTTACGACCCCGCGGCGCGCTTCGGTGCGATGGCGAGCTTCGACGTCGGCGGCGCCGGCATGGGCGCGCGCATCATGATGCTGTTCGACGGCAATCGCGCCGCGCTATTTACCGCCGAAGGCCGGCCGACGAGATCCGCGAGCGGCGTCACACACGGCCCGCTTTCTCTGCGGCGTGACGGCAAATTTATCGTGCTCGCGTTCCGTGGACCCGCCGTGATCGTGCCCGACGCCACTGCATATTTGAGCATCGAACGCGCGCTGGCCTCGGGGCGGCTCGACGGCGAAACCGAAGTTGACGTGCGATTCGAAATCGATCCGGCGGGCGGCGAATTCGACTTCGACCGAGTTGTGTCCGCGCCCGGCGCCCCTCAGGGCGGTCCGCCGTCGAGCGGTGCATTCGGCCGAGTTGCAGGACGGGTGCGAATTGAAGGCGCCGCGCGGACGGTCAACGGATTTGCGCGCGCAGGAATGTCGTTCACCGGTCTGGGTCCGCAAAAGTTTGCTGCGCGTCGAATGATCTGGGCATGCTTCGACGATCAGAAAGCGCCGACCGCGGTAGAAGCCCGCTCGACCGCAACACGCGACGCGCCGCCGAATCAAACCGCCAGGATTCTCGACTCCGATGGCTGGTCGCCATGCGAACTGCGCGATCTCGCCATAGATGCGGCTTCGGTCGAGGAACCGCCGCATCGTATCTTCGCGTCGATGGCCCGCGCCGATGGATCGTCGTGGGAGGTGGAGGGTAGCGTCGAATGCTTCATTCCGCTGTCGCGCCCGGGCCCCGAGCAATCGCGCATCTATACCTCACTCGGTTTCGCGAGCTTCTGCGCGGGCACCAATAGCGGGGCAGGGATGTTCGAGTATTCGCGCGTGGCGGACTCGGTGCTCACTTCTGCCGATGCGGGCGACGAAACCGATCCCGATTCTGATTGAGATGCGGTGCTAGACCAGCGGCTCGGCTGCACGAGTGCGCGCCGCGACCATCGCGTCGACATGGCCGGCTATCTCGGCAAGCACTTTGCCGGTGGGCGTGGACGCGTACTCGCGCACGAACAGCACGCCTCGATCGGTGCTATCTGCGAGGCGCGGCTCGAACGCGAGCCGAGCCAGAATCGGCACCGCCGCCTCGCGCGCGATTCCGTGAAGGTCGCCCTCCGGGAATAGCGGCCGAACCGAGCGGCATGCGTCGCAATTGAAGCCGACCATGTTCTCGACGATGCCGGCGAGCGGCGTGCCTATCGCGTGACCGATTTTCATCGCATGGCGCACGGCGCTGGTGTCCTGCGCGGATGGATGGCTCAGCAGCACGACGCCGTCGAGCGCAGCCATCGCCGCCAGCGAGTAGAGTCGATCGAGGCCGCTCGCCAGATCGATTATCAACAGATCCACGCTGCCGAATTGCGACTGCGCCAGGATTCGATGCAGCGC
>JBOHWI010000297.1:0-10282 GCA_050736675.1 Binatus sp. (SeqCode) | reverse complement strand
GAAGAGCAGAAAGTCGTTGTCGAGCGCGTGCGGGGTGAAATGGCCGGCCGGCGGCTTAACTTCGATCGCGTCGCCGGCTTTGATTCGGTCGCAAATCCAGTTGGAGACGCGGCCATCCGCGACGCGCTTGACGGTCACGCGCGGTGGCTCCTGGAGCAGCGGGCAGCTCGCGAGCGAGTAGCAGCGCAGCAGGTGGCGCCCATCGTGCGCACTGCGCAGAGTCAGGAACTGGCCGGGCTTATAGCGGAACGCATCGGCGTGCTCGGGCGGGATTTCGAAAACGATCGACTTTGCGTCGGCGGTCTCGTCGACGACTTCGCGAACGCGCAGAGAGTAGTAAGTCATAACGCTCAATGCGCGTTGGTGATCCGCAGCTGGGCGCCGCTGATGAAACGCGACTCGTCGGAAATGAGAAACAGCACGAGGTTGGCGACGTCCTTCGGTTCGCAGAAGCGCGAGGTCGGGTCGGCGTCGTAGCCGACGTGCGCCGGGTTGGGATTGCCCAACAGCGGCAGCGTCATCGGCGTCAGCACGCCGTCGGGATGGATCGAGTTGCAGCGAATGCGGTAGCCGGAACTTTTGCAGTGAACGGCGACGCTGCGGGTCAGCGCCGCGACGGAACCTTTCGAACCGCTATACGACACCGCGAACGGCAGGCCCTCCGCAGCTACCGACGACATGTTGACGATCGAACCTCCGCCGCTCGACTTCATCGCGGCGACGCCGTACTTGCAGCCGAGAAAGTAGCCGTCAGCGTTGATGCGATGGACTCTCTGCCACTGCTCGAGCGTCGCGTCTTCGATCGACCCCATCACGAGGACGCCGGCGTTGTTGACGAGGCCGTCGAGCCGGCCAAAACGATCCTGCGCGGCGGCCATCACCGCCTTCCAGTTGTCCTCGCTCGAGATGTCGTGGCGAACGAACATGGCGTCGTCGCCGATCTCTTTGGCGAGTGAGCGGCCGCCGTCCTCGTTGAGGTCGGTGACTACCAGCCGCGCGCTTTCGCGGGCGAGCAAAAGCGCATCCTGCTTGCCGATACCGCTGGCGGCGCCGGTGACTATTACGACCTTGCCTTGAACGCGTCCCATGCGAATTACTTTCTCCGGCACAATCTAAAGCGTTGCTTTAACTTGCTTTGCGACCTCAGCCTGCGACATGGCGATGGCGCGCCCGGCCCGCCGGCCCGACCAGATACAGTCCGCCAGCGCGAGTCCGCTCACGTAATGATTCGACGCAATTCCGACGGCGGCGCGGCCCGCCGCGTAAAGGCCCGGCACCGTGCCGCCATTGGAGGTGCTTACTGCGCCATCGGTCTCGTCGACGCGCAGGCCGCCGAGCGTAAGCGCGGCGCACGGGAATACCCGCTTGTCGACCGAGATGTCGAGCGCGTAGAACGGCGACGCTTCGAGCGGATGCAGCAGGTCGCGCGACTTGCCCAATGGATCGTCGCCGCTGTGCGCGGCCTGGTTGTAGCTCTGCCAGCTTTGACGCAGCGCCGTCGCATTCGCGCCAATCCGCTGCGCGAGTTCCTCGATCGAACGGCCGCGCTTTGCTCCTGCATAGGTCAGAACGAGCGCCGGTACGCTTTGAAATCCCCAGAGCTTGCCGGATAGCGCTTCTCTGACTGCGTCGCGCCGAATCGTCGAATCGATCACGAGCCAAGCCTTGCCGTCGTGACTTTCGCACATCTCGTGGCCGAGCCGCGCGCCGTACACTTCCTCGTTGCAGAAACGGACGCCGCTCGCGTCGACGATCATGCCGCGCGCCCACGCCAGCGGAGGATTGATGAAGCGCCACGCCGACACGCGCTCAAGCCGCGCCGCTGCTCCGCCGACAGAATCGCCCAGTCGAATGCCGCTGCCGTCGCATCCCGCGGTGCCCAGCCGAAAGTTGCGCAAATACTTCGGCGCGTGGCGCGCGACCATTTCGCGATTGAAGATGAATCCTCCGGTGCTGAGGATCACTCCCGCGGTGGCGCGGACCAGCAACGGCCGAGCGTCGGCGAGTTCCACCGCGAGTGCGCGGCGACGCAGGATGTCGGAAACCCCGGGAGCCGGATATTGCATTCGCTCGGCCCAGCGGCTGAGTCGTCGATGCCGTTTCGCGGCGCGGCTGTTCTTTTCGAACTGCCACAGCTCCGCGCCCAGCACGGCGCCGCTTTTCTTGTCGACGACAAGCCGCCGCACCGACGATTGTGTCATCACGCGCACGGCGGATGCGTACACGCGCTTGCGCAGTGCGCGGAACAGCATCGCGCCGGACAGGCCCGCTCCCTTGACGCGATGACCGCGCGGAGCCGGCGGATGTTTGCCCGCGTACTCCTTAACCGTTTCGTTGCCTGAGAAATAAAGGTAGTAGCCGTCGGCCGGATACGAGGTCTTGCACGGCGGCACGGTGGAATCGAACTCGACGCCGTGCGCCTCGAGCCATTCGAGCATCTCGACGCTGCGGTCGCAGAAGTCGCGCAGTGTCGCGCGCTCGACCGCGTCGCCAACTTCCATTCTGAGGTACTCGAACATCGCATCGGGCGAGTCGTCGTAGCCGGCGGCCTTCTGGAATCGAGTGCCGCCGCCTGCGTACACGACGCCGCCGCTCTTGGCGCTCGCGCCGCCGCCGCCGAAGCGGTCAGTCACGATGACGGATGCGCCCGAGCCGGCGGCTTCGATTGCCGCGCACGCGCCGGCTGCGCCGAAGCCGACCACGAGCACATCGCATTCGTCGTCCCATCCGATCGATTGCTCGCCGTCGACGCGAATCGGCGCGCCAATCGGAGTCGCCCCCGAATTGCTCGCGTCGATCGCCATGTCAGGGCCGATGCTGGACGTTGGCAGTCCCTCTACTCGATTACTATCGGCGAAAACTCGCTGGGCGCGCCGAGAAACGCGCGGCCCGACGGCGGCTGCGAGCCGTCGATGTCCTTGACGCCGTAGCGCTCGGCCAGCTCGGCGGAGAAAAATGTCTGCCCCGTCAATTCCATGCGCTTGGGATCGTTGTAGAGCGCGTCGATGATGCGCCCGCCGTACTCGGTGGACTCCGCTACCGCCAGCATCGGTCCGTACTTCGATTTGTTGGCGTCGATCATCAGCACCTTCTCGGTCTTCACCAACCCGAGCCAGACCGAGACGACCACGACGTTGTGCGGTTTGAAATCGTGCGCCATGTCGTGGGACATCTTGTCGACTCCCGCCTTGGCTGCGCCGTAGGCCGGCCCATGCACGTACGCCTTCGCGCCCGGCGATGATGAGTTGAACACCACGCCGCCGTTGCGGATGAGCATGGGAGCGGCGAGCCAGGTTGCGACGTAGTTGGAACGCAGCCCGACGTCGAGCAACTTCACAAAATCGAGCGGCTTCTTCCAGAACGGTCCGGACACGGTGAGACCGTCGGGAATCGCGGTGGCGTTGTTGACGAGAATGTCGAGGCGGCCCGACTCACCTTCGATGCGCTTGAACAGCGCACGCACCTGGTCGTCGTCGCTATGATCGCAGACCACCGCGACGCCGCGTCCGCCGCGCTTCGTGACCTCCTCGGCGGTGGCGAACACCGTGCCGCCGAAAGGATTGTCGCCGGCTTTGCTGCTGCGCCCTGTGACATACACGGTGGCGCCGGCGGCGCCCAGCGCGATTGCGATTCCCTTGCCGACGCCCAGACTCGCCCCGGTTACGAGAGCGACGCGATCTTTCAGCATGTCAAACTCCTGCCAGATGGTGAGCCGCGATGTAGCCGAAGGTCATTGCCGGGCCAAGTGTCGAGCCGGCCCCGGGATAACTCGGGCCCATCACGGCGGCCGAGGTGTTGCCGGTCGCGTAGAGGCCGGGAATCGGCTGGCCGTCGGCGCGCAGAACGCGCGCATACTCGTCGGTCAGCAAGCCGCCCTTGGTGCCGATGTCGCCGGCGTCGATACGCATCGCATAGAAAGGAGGCTTGGCGATCGGCGCGAGGCACGGATTCGGCTTGACGTTGACGTCGCCGTAGTAGCGATCGAAATTGTTGCTGCCCTTGCCGAACTCCTTGTCGTCGCCGCTGGCGGCGTATTCATTCATTCGCTCGACGGTCTCGCGCAATCCTTTCGCGTCGACCTCGATTTGCGCGGCGAGCGCGTCGAGCGTTTCGCCCTTGAAATAAACTGTTCCGGCCCAGGACGCAGGCAGAGCCTTGTCGGGACGCGCCATGCCCGGCAGCAGCGGGCCGCAGGGATACTTGCGGCGGAATTCGGCGTCGAAGACGAACCACGCCGGCATGTTCGCGTTGCTCTTCTCGTTGTCGGCGTACATCGCGTAAACGACTTCGCTGTAAGGCGCGGCCTCGTCGACGAAGCGCTTGCCCAGTCGATTGACCATCACGCATCCGGGCAGGTTGCGCTCGACGAACAGCGCTCTGCGCTTTTCCCGGCCCATTATGAAAACCGTCGGCGCCCACCACGCATGATCCATCAGCGCCACTTGTGCGCCGACGCCCTGCCCCGCGCGGATCGCGTCGCCGGTGTTGCTCGGCGGAGTGACGGTCCATTCGGCGCGCGTCGGCTTGGGCAGGTACTCGTCGCGCATCGCCTGGTTGTGCTCGAATCCGCCGGCAGCAAGGATGACGCCGCGTCGCGCCGCAATGCGAATCGTCGCGCCGTTCTGCGTTGCACTAATCCCCACGACACCGCGCGCGTCGGTCACCAGCGAATCCAGCGCGGTGTCGAGCCACAGCGTAATGTTGCGATCCATCATCGAGCGCCGCAGCGACCCGACCAGCGAGTTGCCCAGCGTGAGCCGGCGGTCGCGCTTGCTGCGGAAGCGCCACGGCAGATCGAGCCAGTACCGGGCCATGCGACGCATGAAGAGTGCGGTCCAGCCGCGCTCCTTGCACAATAGGACGCGCGCCTCACCCGCCGTCATCGCGATTCGGCTGGCGATCAATGTGCCCGGCTGCGGCGGACGCATGCGCGCGAATTCCTGGCCGAGGCGGGCAGCGTTGAACGGCAGCGGATCCATCGTGCGATAACCGGGTTTGGACCCCGGCAGCGCCGGATAGTAGTCGGAGTATCCGGGCATCGCGCGATACTTCAAACAGGTCTTGTCTTCGAGGTAACGCACCATGCGCGGAGCGTGCTCGAGGTAAGCGAGCAGGCGCGCCTCGGTAACCATCCCACGCGTCGCGGCCTTGAGGTACGTGAGCGCCTCGTCGTGGCTGTCGTTGGCTCCTGCAGCGACGAGCAGGTGATTGCATGGCACCCATACGCCGCCGCCGGAGATTGCGCTGGTGCCGCCGTACTGGTCGCTCTTTTCCAGCACTACGACGGACTGGCCGAGATCATGCGCCGCGATCGCAGCAGTCAAGCCGCCGGCGCCGGAGCCGACGACTACTACGTCGAACTGGTGATCCCAATGCGCCTCGCCGGTCGGCGCGCCGAGTCTAATCCCGCTACTCATATGAAGAAGTCTGTATTGCCGAGGCCGAGCAGCACGCCGCCGTAGTTGCGCCCGAACTTGTCGGGATTATTGGCGTAGTGCAGGCGCGCGGCGTGGATATCCACGAAAAATCGCCCGATGGGATTGTCGGTGTAGATGCCCTGGCCCCCGCAGGAGTGGAACAGGCGATCGATATGCTCCGCGCAACGTCCTGCCACCGCAGCGGATTGATAGCGGTAATGAATCCGGTCGTTGACGTCGAGCGCCTCGCCGCGGCGGATCGTCGCCATCATCGCCGCGAAATTTCGATGAATCGCGAGCTTCATGTCGTCGATTGCGAGCGCCGCGTCCGCCGCCGCGAGTGCTGCCGCAGGATCCTCCGCCGTGCGGCCCATGTCGTTGATGCTCACGCGCTTTGAGCCGTATTCGCGAAACGCGGTGAGCGCGCCTTGCAACGCGCCGATCGAAGCTGACGAAACCGCACGCACGAATATCTGTCCGAATGGCAGCCGATACAGCGCGGCAGGATTGGCGCTCAAGCCCGGACTGGTGCCCGCGAAGCCGTCTATCGCGCGATGCGTCCGGTACTCGGGAACAAAGGCGCCTTCTATTACGACTTCCTTGCTGCCCGTGCCCTTGAGGCCGACGGTGCGCCAGTTGTCGTTAATCATGGCGTCGGCGCGTGGCACCAGAAACGTGCGATAATCCGGCGCGCCATTTTTGGTGGAGACGATACCGCCGAGAAAGAGCCATTGCGCGTGATCGACGCCGCTCGAGAAGCCCCAACGCCCGCTCAAACAAAAGCCGCCATCGACGCGCTCGACCTGGCCCTTGGGCATGTAGCTCGACGCGATCAGCACCGAGCTATCCTTCGCCCACACCTCTTCCTGCGCGCGCGGGTCGAACAGCGCCAACTGCCAGTTGTGCACCGCGACGACGCCGTAGACCCAGCCGCTGGACATGCATCCTTCGGCAAGCGTCATCTGGATGTCGAAGAAGACGCCGGGGTCCAGTTCGTAGCCGCCGTAGCGCTTGGGCTGGATAACGCGGAACAGCCCGGCGCGCTGGAAGTCGGCGACGGTCTCGGCGGGAATCGAGCGCTGTTGTTCCGCCTGCGCGGCGCGCTTGGCAAGCGTCGGTACCAGCTCGCGTGCGCTCGCCAGAAGAGACCTGGCGAGGTCGGTCTCGGTGCTATCGGCGGCGATTTTCACGTTGCGCAAAGAGTCGCCTCAAATTTGCGCGGATTCATCGTCCGAAAAGACTATGAGTTCGACCGCCTAGCCGAGCCAGATCACGCTGCTCAGCAGCACGCGTACAAGCGTTGTCTGCCGGGTCACGCCGATCTTCGAGAAGATCGAGCGCAGATGGGCGCGGGCTGTGTTCTTGCGGATGTTGAGGCCGTCGGCGGCTTCGTCGAGCGTGAGGCCGTTGGCGAGCGCCAGCGCCAGCGACGCTTCGGCCGGAGTCAGATCGAACAATCGACGCACCATCTCGCGCGAAGCTTCAGACTTGCGCGACGCGTCGCGAATGAAAAGCGCAACCGAGGGACGACGCTTGCCTTTGGACCATCCGGTCCGCGGCAGGCTGCGCACCAACACACCCAGCTTCCCGCGCGAAGATTTGCGCGTGATGGCGAGCGCATCGACCACGGCCGGCCTGCCGCCCATGTCGCCGCTAAGCGCCTGTTTCACGAGCCGCTGCAGTTCTCGATTCTCGGCGGCGGCGTCGGCCCGCAGCGTCCCGTTGATCAAGCGCAGGCCGTCGCCTTCGCGCAGCATCTCGTCGGCGACCGGATTGCTCTTCAGCACTGCGCCGGTCTCGTCGAGCGTGACGGTGCCGACCAACATCCGATCGACGGTGCCGGCGTACAGCCGCCGCTCGGAATCCATCAGCTCGAGCTGCGAATGCAGCCGCACCGCGCGCTTGAGATGCGGCAGCACGACGGTGCATAGCGCCTTGTCATTCTCGGAAAACGGCGGCTCGCGATGCGGCCGGGCGACGCGCAGGCGGCATTCGAGACCGTCGTCGGTGCGGATGTCGGCGCCGAGCGCGTGCAGGATGTCGAGCGGCTTCAGGAAATTTTTGTAGAACTCGCTGTCGCGCCAGTTCGAGTCGCCGATCAGCTCCTGCACCGTTACGACGCGGTCCGGCGGCAAATCGACGAATGGATCGAGCGCGTAGTAGTGCTTGTTGTATTCGGCTTCGCGAGTGATCGGCCAATCGCCCGCCGAGTTCACCATCAAGGCCTCGCGCTCGGCCGACGGTGGCTGCAGCATCAGCGTGACGTAGCTGGCGCGCAGATGACGGCGGAGCAGGTCGAGCGCGCCTTTCCACGGCACCGCCTCCAGCGGTCCCTCGTAGATGGCGGCGACCAATTCGCTGAACTCCGCCAGCGACAGCGAAATCGAAGCGTGAGGAGGTGTGGCGGTCCGCGCCCGCTGGACGGCCTTGCGCATCCCAATCATCTACGCCAAGGCGTCGCCAACTGCGATACATGGGGAGGTCAGATCACTCAATCGAATGTGAAACCGGCCGTGGGTTTCACGCTTCCTTCGGCAGGGGTGACCCCTGCACCCAATGTTCAGAAAGAAGGCTAGTCCTCGAACACGTGATGCGGCTCTGGCGGCTCGGGCAGGCGCACATTCAGCTCGACCACCTGACGCTTGACCGCTTCCTCGGGCACCTCGGCCGCATCGAGGTAGAACTGCCGGTACCATTCGCGCAGTTGATATATCGGCCCGTCGCCCTCGCATAGCAGCGGATTGTCGATGCGGACCTTGTTATCCCAGATCGCGACGTCCTGGTAGAAGCCCTGCTGGATGCCCTTGATGTACGCGGCTACGATCTGCTGCGACATCTCGTCGCTCACGCCTTCCATCTTTCGCACAATCATGCCGAAGCGCAGATCGAAGCATTTCAGATGAATCGGCAGGTGACAGTTGAGCAGGATCGAATCGATCGGAAACCCGCCCATCTCCCCTTTCATCTCGGTGATTTGATACGCCGGGCCGAAGTAGGTCGCGCAGGTTGCGAGGCTGCCCATGTTTCCCTGCGTCCCCTGGCCGATCATGATCTGCGTCGCCATGTGAGCCTGGAAAATGTTGGCGAAGTAATCGACCGGCGCGCCGTGGACGACCGGGAAGTGCGCCATGTCCGCGACGTTGTCGATCAGCTCGCGGCAGTTGGTGTTGATGGTCCACTTCTCGATCACCCAGTCGCTCCACTCGTCGGAGAAGCAGGCCTCGATGCGCGGGATCGCCACCTCGGGCGGCGGCGGGCTGTCTTCCGGATCGTTCCACACGAACAGCAGCTTGTTCTGCTCGCACGTCGGCCACGCCTTCACGCGCGCCTTGGGCGGGATTCGCTTGGCGTACGGAATATTGTTGCACTTGCCGTCCGCGCCCCAGCTCCACGCATGAAACGGACACACTACGGAGTTCCCGCGCACCTGCCCGCGGCTCAAGTCGGCGCCCATGTGCGGGCAATGGCCGTCGAGCACGTGAACCTGCCCGTCCTCGCCAAGGTACGCGACCAGCCGGCCGCCGAACGCATTGACGGTGTGCGGCTTGCTGTCCTTGTAGTCGGCGGCGAGCCCGAGACAATGCCATCCGCGCGCGTAGCGATCCGCAATCGGCGATGCCTCAATCGTATGTGTCAGCGCCATGGCCCGGCCCTCCGCCGTTGGTCCATGCTGGCAATGCGACCCGCACGCGGCATCGTCTTTTTGGACGATAGTGGTCACCGCGCTTTGCCTTGATTCCGCCACTGCCATTGCGCGATTGTGTTCCGAGACAGGAGGACACTACGATGCCATCGATAACCGGCGGATGCGCGTGCGGCGCAGTTCGATACGAATGCTCGGCCGATCCGATCATGGCCGCCAACTGCTATTGCACCGACTGCCGGCACTCGACAGGCACTGCGATGGCTTCGGTGCTGCTGGTTCCTAAGGCCGCATTCAAGCTCACCGGCGAGCTGAAGCACTACGAAGTCACGGGCGACAGCGGAGGAATAGTGAGCCGCGGATTCTGCCCGAACTGCGGCTCGCCGATCCTCTCGATTCTCCCCGCGATGGCGGACTTCGTCGCCTTGAAGGCCGGCAGCCTCGACGATCCCTCGCACTTCAAGCCGATGATGCAGGTATATATGAAGAGCGCACCGCCATGGGCTCCGGTCCGCGACGATCTGCCGAAGTTCGACAAGCAACCCGGTTGAATGTTCGTGTCGCCGCTTACTCTTTGGTCCCAACGGAAACGAAATTCCGGAAGATGCACCCGTGCGATTCCCGGCGGGTAACGCAGCGTTAATTCAGATCAGTACAGCCCGCCTCTTGCGATATCGCGCGCGAGTGAGTTAGCGAATTCCAGCCCCAGCAACTGGCGAAGTTTCGGCGTCGCGCGTTCAAGCACGGCAGGTGGAACCTTCGCGATCTCAGAATCGAGCGGCCGGATCACTTTCAGACCGTAGTTGATCAAAAGGGCCACGCGCGGTTCCTCGGCGTGATTTTGCGAAGTGTCGTGCCACAGCAGCCCGTGCGAAACGATCGCGTCGCCGGCGGCGCCGGTAATCTTGATCGCCTCGCGCGCGAACTGGTCGCGATTCGGCGGCGTGCAGCGCAACTGGCTGCGTGGCGCGACCAGCGTCGCGCCGTTGCGTTCGGTGAAATCATTGAGCATCCAGATCAGCTGGACCATCAGCGGCGGCCGGATCGTGAACGGCCCACGCATCGCCCAGTACGGATAGTCGATGTGAACCCCCATCTCGATCGCGCCCGGATACAGAATCCGCGCGGAGTACGCGCCGAGCGTCATGTCATCGCCCAGCATCGCCTCGCCGATTTCGACGATCGCCGGATGCTGCACCATGCGCTCGAATATCTCGCCGTG
>JBOHWI010000296.1:0-3931 GCA_050736675.1 Binatus sp. (SeqCode) | reverse complement strand
CGTTTACGGCGTCGGCCACAACGAAGAGCTGGTGGGCAAAGGACTCAAGAAATTCCGGGACCGTGTGATCATCGCGACCAAGTTCGGCAACCAGGTGCTGCCCGACGGCAAGCGCGCCATCAACGGCCGGCCCGAATACGTGCGCTCGGCCTGCGACGCGTCGCTCAAGCGCCTCGGCGTCAATCACATCGATCTCTATTACCAGCATCGCGTTGATAAGAAAGTTCCGATCGAGGAGACCGTCGGCGCGATGGCCGAGCTGGTGCGCGCGGGCAAGGTCCGCTACCTCGGGCTGTCGGAGGCGAGCGCCAATACGATTCGACGCGCGCACACGACGCATCCGATTAGCGCGCTGCAGTCCGAGTACTCGCTGTGGACCCGCGATTACGAAGACGACGTCATTCCGACGCTGCGCGAACTCGGCATCGGATTCGTGCCATTCAGTCCGCTTGGCCGCGGGTTCCTCAGCGGAAACCTTCGCGAGTTGCCGGCCGACGACATGCGGCGCAAACTTTCGCCGCGCTTCGACGACGAGAATGTGCAAAGGAACATGAAGGTCGTCGACCGCCTGAAGCAAATCGCCGCCGAGAAGAAAATCACGCCGAGCCAGCTCGCGTTGGCGTGGGTGTTGTCGCGGGGCGACGACACGGTGCCTATTCCCGGCACCAAGCGCCGCACATACCTCGAAGAAAATGTCGCAGCGGCTAAAGTCCAGCTATCGAACGGCGAACTCGCGCGCATCGAGGAAGTCGCGCCCAAGGGCTTCGCCGCGGGCGGACGATATCACGACATGAGCACCGTCAACGTCTGAGGTTCTACACAAAGATCGCGGCGATCGTCGTCACGACCCACATGACGGCCATCGCCACGAAGAACGCGCATACCAACTGGCCGATAAGCCGGTCCAGCGCGACCTCCCATCCCGGTATCTCCGAATCCTTGGCGTGATCGATCAACCTCAGTGAATGAACTTTCGTCGAGTGCCCGCGGGTAAGCGTCGCAGCCATAGATCACCTGCCTCGCCAGTAAGGCGTGACAAATGACTGAACGCTCGGTTCAACCGGACCGAACGACGGCATCGATTACGGCGTGGGCGCCACCATCAGGCGATAAACTTCCGCCGCTGTGCGATGGAACAGTTGCGCTTTCTCTTCGCTGGTGAATCCCGTCGCGATTTTCTTGAACGCGTTCCACAGCACGACGTACGAGCAGGAAACGCGGTCCACCGGGAAGTTGCTCTCGAACATGCATCGCCGCGGACCGAACTTGTCGATCATGTGCAGGTAGTAGTCGCGGGTCGCTGCGACGAGTTCGTCCGAGGTCGGCGGTGACGACCTTCGATGCCACCCGAAGCCGTTCACCGGCATGTTGATTCCACCGAGCTTGGCCACGACGTTAGGGCATCGCGCGAGTTCGGCGATGTTCTTTTTCCATTCGCCGAATATTTCCGCGCGCCGGCCTTCGTAAGGCCCGATCCCGAGCGGCCCGCCGAAATGGTCGAGGATGATAGTCGTTTCCGGAAACGCCTTTGCGAGCGCCGTCACCATCGGCATCTGCGGATGGTATTGCCACGCCTCGAAGCTGAGGCCTAACTCGCTCAGCCGCGCGAAGCCTTCGCGAAACTTCACCGATTCGTACAAGTCCGCCGGCGGGTTGGTGTGCGAGTTTCTGACGTCGGGACTCGCGTCGAAGCCGCCTGCATGCCGAATCCCGCGAAAGCGCACGGGCGCCGCCGCGATATGCGCCTCGAGAACAGGCACGACCGCTTCGCCCAGGGTCAAATCCGCGAAGCCGACGATTCCCTCTGCGACGCGGGTCTCGCCGTATTGCCCACTCGCGCTTTGCGCCGCGATGCCGTTGACGAACTCGGTCTCGCCCACCGGCCGCGTCGCCTCGGGGCCGTCCGCGCGATACATCGACATGCATTCGACGAACACCGTCGCCAGCACGCGATGCCCCGACCCGGTATCGCGGAGAATCTCGTCGAGCATGTAGCGGCTGCCCGGATGGTCCCACAGGTGATGGTGAGGATCGACAATCGGCAATTCCGGTTCGAGCGCAGGCTCGCTGACCTGCTCCAGCCACGCGTCGCGATCGTTTTCTGCCATAGTTCTCTCCCCGTTCGTCAAGACGGTCACTCTGCTTCGCTATCCCAAATAACATCGGGTGTGATAGCTCGACAATCGGAACGTGTTGGTACGATATGGAGAATTGAAATGGAGCCTGTGAAGAAACTCGATCGATCGGTGAAGGGACGCGCCGTGCTCGTCACCGGCGCCGCCAGCGGGATGGGCCGCGCGACCGCTCACCTGTTTGCGCAAGAAGGAGCCCTCGTCGCCGTCACCGACATTAATGAAGCGGGCGTCGCAAGCGTCGTCGAGGAGATTGCGGCGGCCGGCGGCACCGCGCACGGATGGCGGCTCGACGTGCTGGATGCCGCCGAGATCAAGCGCGTCGTTGCGGAAATTGCAGCGCACTTCGGCCGCCTCGACATTCTGATCAACAACGCCGGCTTCGGCGGTATCTCCCCGCTCGGTGCCGACGACTATGACCAGATCTGGGATCGCACCATCGCCGGCCTGCTGACCGCACAACAGCGGATGGTCCGCGCCGCGCTGCCATATCTGCGAAAGTCAGACGCCGCGCGCATCGTCAATATCGCATCGACCGAGGGCCTCGGCGCGACTCCCGGCGACAGCCCTTACGCGGTCGCCAAGACGGGCGTCACCGGACTCACGCGCGCGCTGGCCGTCGATCTCGGCCCCGAAGGAATCACGGTCAATTGCATTTGCCCCGGACCGATTCGCACCGCGCTGACCGACGCGATCCCGGAAGAGCACAAGACGATTTTCGCCAAGCGCCGCACCGCGCTAAAACGATACGGCTATCCCGAAGAAGTCGCGCACATCACGTTCAGCCTGTGTCTGCCGGCCGCGTCGTACATCACCGGCGCGGTCATCCCGGTGGACGGCGGCCTGATGATCCGCAACGCATAACAATTACGAGTTTAACGTGGAGGAATTCCAATGGCCGATGACGCTGCCAAAAAGGGAATGGAAGTGCGCACAAAGTTGTTCGGCGAGAAAGCCGCAAGGGACGGCGACACGTTCCTGAGAAACTTCGACGAAGGGTTCGCCAAGTTTCTCAACGAGCAACTGTTCGGCACGATCTGGACACGGCCCGGGCTGCCGACGAAGTTGCGCTCGATGCTCACGATGACGGCGCTGATGGCGCTCGGGCGCGGACCCGAGCTGCGGCTTCACATGCGCGGCGCGCTGAACCTCGGCATCCCGCCCGAGGAAATCAAGGAGCTGATCGTTCACGTCTCGCAGTACAGCGGAGTGCCGACCGCGGTCGAAGCGATTCGTGCGTTCAACGAGGTCACTGCTTCGCCCAAGCCTAAGGAGTGAGGTGAGGACGGCTACTAGAGCCGCCGAGCAACGTTTCCAAATGGGGTAACGCTTCCTCGAGGGTCGTGTGCTTTTCGATCGCGTCGAGGAAAGGGTCGTGCTTCATCCGTGACATCCGCGGCGGCACGGTCTTGATGTTATAGACCGCTGGATCGAGCGACGGCTTCAGCTCCTTCCATGTCATCGGCGCGGACACCGGGGCTCCCGGCATCGGGCGCACCGAAAACGGCGCCGCGATAGTCTTGCCGTGGCCGAGCTGCAGGTAGTCGATATAGACGCGTCCTTTGCGGATGCTGGGATTGCGATTGATAGTGGCGATTTTCGGTACTCGATTGACTACTACTTGCGATACTAACTCCGAGAACATCTTCGCTTGTTCGTAAGTATATTTCGGGGCCAGACCCACTACCACGTGAAGACCCATCTGTCCCGAAGTCTTGAGACACGGCTCGAGCCCGACCTCGCGCAAAACCGCGGCTACCTCGCGCGCCACCTTGACCGCATGCCGGGTCGTACTGCCC
>JBOHWI010000295.1:0-3938 GCA_050736675.1 Binatus sp. (SeqCode) | reverse complement strand
GAACCCCACCGCCAGCTTCAAGGACCGCGGCATGACGATGGCCGTCTCGAAGGCCGTCGAGGAGGGTGCCGGCGCGGTGATCTGCGCCTCGACCGGCAACACGGCGGCGTCGGCAGCGGCGTACGCGGGGCGCGCGGGGCTGAAGGCGTACGTGCTGATACCCAAGGGCGCGGTCGCGCTCGGCAAGCTGTCGCAGAGCGTGATGCATGGCGCGCGCGTGCTCGAGGTGATCGGTAACTTCGACATTTGCCTGAAAGTGGTGCGCGATGTCGCGGAGCGCGACCCGATCAAGATTCGGCTAGTGAACAGCATCAATCCCGACCGCATCGCTGGACAGAAGACGGCGGCGTTCGAGATTTGCGATCAACTGGGCGACGCGCCGACGCATCACTTTTTGCCGGTCGGCAACGCCGGCAATATCACGGCGCACTGGACGGGCTATCGGGAATACAAGGCTGAAGGGCTGAGCACGCGCGTGCCGAAGATGATGGGCTATCAGGCGGCGGAGTCGGCGCCGATCGTCGTCGGGCATCCGATCGACGATCCGCATACCGTGGCGACGGCGATCAAAATCGGCAATCCGGCGAGCTGGAAGGGCGCGACCGACGCGCGCGACGAGTCGGGCGGGATTATCGACATCGTCACGGATTCGGAAATCCTCGCGGCGTACCGACTGATCGCGAGCGGCGGTATTTTCGCGGAGCCGGCGTCGGCGGCGTCGGTCGCGGGACTGCTGAAATATGCGGGCGCGGGAAAGCTCACGCCGGGCTCGGTGGTTGTCTGCACGCTCACGGGACACGGCCTGAAGGATCCCGCCACGGCGCTGAAAAATTTAAGTAACACGATCGTGGTCGAACCGGACATCGCGAAAGTGCTGAAGATTCTGGAGCGCGAGTAGCTCGTCGATGAAGTACGTCATCATACACGGCGACGGGATGGCCGATTGGGCGTGCGAGGAACTTGGCGGGATGACGCCGCTGGCGGCGGCGCACAAGCCCAACATGGACTTGCTCGCGAGGCGCGGGACGCTGGGGATGGTCGCGACGATTCCCAAGGGCATGCCGTCGGGCAGCGACGTGGGCACGATGACAATGCTCGGCTACGACCCGGCGCGGTATCACACGGGGCGCGCGCCGATCGAGGCGGCGAGCCAGGGAATCGAGATGGGGCCGCGCGACGTGGTGTTCCGCATGAACCTCGTGTCGCTGACGCCGGGAGACAACGAAAGCGGCGCGATGATCATGAACGACTTCACGTCGGGGCATATCACCAGCGAGGAGGCGGCGCAGATCGTCGCGGACCTGCGCAAGGAACTGGGCGGCGACGGAATCGAGTTTTTCAACGGCGTCAGCTACCGGCATCTGATGATGTGGCGCGGAGGAATCGCGACGACGCATCTGACGCCGCCGCACGACATCACGGGCAAGCCCGTCGAGGAGCATTTGCCCAAGGGCGCGGGCGCGGATTTGCTGCGCGACCTGACGCGGCGCTCGGCGGCGATTCTGCGCGAGCATCCGGTGAACAAGGCGCGGCGCGCAGCGGGCAAGGCCGAGGCGTCGTCGGTGTGGTTCTGGGGGCAGGGCACGCGGCCGTCGGTGCCGACGTTGAAGGAGCGCTTTGGGGTTGACGGCTCGGTGATATCGGCGGTCGACCTCGTCAACGGGCTGGGCCGGCTGGCCGGGCTGAAACTGATTAAGGTTCCGGGGGCGACCGGATTTCTCGATACCGACTACGCGGCCAAGGGGCGCTACGGCCTCGAATCGCTCAAGTCGCGCGACTTCCTGCTGCTGCATATCGAGGCGCCCGACGAGGCCGGGCACATGGGCCGTGCCGATCTGAAGAAGGAAGCGATCGAGCGAATCGACGAGCTGATCATCGGGCCGATGCTCGCGGGGCTTGGCGCGCTGGGCGATTTCGCGATCCTGCTGATGCCCGATCACGCGACGCCGAGCCAGCTCAAGACGCATTCGCCGGAGCCGGTGCCGTTCGCGCTGATGACGTCGGCGCAGTTCAACGCGGGCGGCGGCGTACCGCATCGCTACACCGAAGATGAAGGCACGGCGACCGGCGTGCTCGTCGGCGACGGCTACCACCTGATAGAATCGCTGTTCGGCAGCCCGTTGAAGACCGCATCGAACTGATCTCGGAGGCTTTGGATGGAGCGGAATCTTGCCCTCGAAGTGGTACGCGCGACCGAAGCCGCGGCGCTGGCGGCGGCCCGTTTCATCGGCAAGGGCGACGAGCGGATGGCGGATCGGGCGGCGTGCGACGCGATGCGCAAGACGCTGAACTCGGTCGCGATGGACGGCAAGATTGTTATCGGCGAGGGTAAAGAGGGCGACGCCGAATTTCTGTACGAGGGCGAAATAGTGGGGACCGGCGCGGGCACCGAAATCGACGTCGCGCTCGACGCGATCGAAGGTCCGATCATCTGCGCGACCGGCGGGCCCAACGCGCTGTCCTGCGTGGCGCTGGCGGAGCGCGGGCGAATCCTGCGATGCCCCGACACGTACATGGACAAGGTCGCGTGCGGATCGGCGGGGCGCGGCGTGATCGATATCGACAAGTCGCCGACCGACAATCTCAAGGCGCTGGCCGAAGCGAAGAAAGTTTACGTCGAGGACTTGCGCATCGCGGTCCTCGATCGTCCGCGTCATGAAAAGCTGATCAATGAGGTGCGCAAGGCCGGCGCCGGCATCAAGATGATCTCCGCTGGTGACTTATCGGCCGCCATCGCCACAACGCGGCCGGAAAGCGAAATCGACATGCTGATCGGAATCGGCGGAGCCCATCAGGGCGTGCTGGCCGGCGCCGCGATTCGTTCGGCGGGCGGCGAGATGCAATGCCGATTCGTGCCGCGCAACCCTGAAGAAGCGGAGGCGTGCCTTGCGATGGGGATCATGGACCTCAAGCATCGCTACTCGCTCGAGGAACTGGCGGGGGAGAACGTGATGTTCGCGGCGACGGGAGTGACCACCGGCGACTATCTGCGCGGGGTGCGATTTTTCTCCGGCGGCGCGATGACCAACAGCGTGGTGATGCGCTCGAAGACGCAGACCATCCGCTTCATCGAAGCGATTCATCATTTCGATTTCAAGCCCGAGTATTAGCGGTTGTTCCAATCGGATTCTCCTGCGTAGAGTTGTGGGCATGAAGAGCGGTCCAAAATGGCCGAGGCTGCGCGAAGGGCCCTTGTGGCGCGGCGCCAGCCAGGCGGAGCGTGCACGCGCAATCGAAAACGCCTGCCGCAGCGCGATGGAGCTGCTCGAAGATTCCGAAGAACGCGAAGCGAGACTGCGACGCATCGACCCAGTCCCGGCCTCGACCCGCGCGATCATTCGACGCCTCGCCGCCAGTGGCAACTCGAAGCGCTAAGACCGCGGCTCAAGTCGCTCGCGCGATCGCGGACGCTCTCGAACGCCGTAAGATCCCATACGCGATCGGCGGAGCGATCGCGCTTGGCTTCTACGCACCGCCGCGCGCCACTGTCGATGTCGACGTGAACATCTTTGTCACGGGCGGACGCGGGCTCACCAAAGCTCTCGGCGTCTTGAACGATTGCGGGTTTGTTGCAGAGGATGAGCCCGCGATGCTAATCAGGCAGGCGCGAGAAGAGGGACAGTTCCGCGGCCGGGCGGAAGGAATTCGAGTGGACGTGTTTGTCTCCACAGTACCTTTCTACAAGGAGTTAAAGCGAAGGCGGCGCAACGCGGTTCTTCTCGGCCGGGCACTCAAGATCCTGGCGGCGGAGGATCTCATGGTGCTGAAGTTGATGTTTTTCCGGCGAAAAGACCTGGCGGATGCCGAAGCGGTGCTGCGAGACCAAGGACCCGCACTCAACCGAAGAGAAGTCCGCGAGCGACTCGTGAACCTTGTCGGCGAAGGTGACGAGCGTGTCCGCGCCTGGGACGAACTTGCGAGCGAGCGATGATTTGTCC
>JBOHWI010000294.1:0-7870 GCA_050736675.1 Binatus sp. (SeqCode) | reverse complement strand
ATTGATGCCGGTTCGGTGCGGCAAGGGCTTGGTCATCGACGCGGGCGCGGCAAGAATCGACTCTTCGCTGCGTTCAGGAATCACTTAGGGATGAACTGTTCAGCCTGCCACCCACACGCCGGACATGATAAAACTATGAGCATGGACAACGGGTTTGATCAGTCCATCTTCGCCCGACTCCCCCCTTGGAGAAAATTCCTTTCGGGAAACCTAAATTTGACGGAACGAAACTACCGGTGGGAGTACATATGTCGCCGGACCACAACATGTTGTGTAAATCGCCCTTTTCCGACGGATCGACCATTTTGCAATTGTTGCCGCGAAACCCCGCCATCGATTCGGTTTCAGACTGAACCACCGCCATTAATTGGGTCCGGGATAGGCAATCGAATGGGCGCGCGGCTACAATGACTCGGCGGGAATTAGGAGGCAGGTGAGATCGGATGACCATATGGCGAATCAGGCCGACAATCACGGAATAGTTGCCGCGACGACGCTCGCGGATACGCCGCCGCTTCATAACGGCGCGGCGGCCGAGACGCCCGTGCTCGCCACGATTATCGAGCAGCCGCTTGCGGCGGTCGAAAAGGCTCCGCGGATCGACAAGGACCTTTCTTCGCCCGACCTGTTCCTCAATCGCGAGCTCACCTGGCTCGCGTTCAATCGACGCGTTCTTCATGAAGCGGAGGACGCGCGCAATCCGCTGCTCGAGCGGCTCAAGTTCCTGGCGATCACCGCGTCCAACCTCGACGAATTTTTCATGAAGCGCATCGGCGGCCTGAAGCAGCAGGTCGTCGCCGGGATGCACGAGCTGACGGTTGACGGGCGCACCCCGCAGCAACAGATCGACGAGTGCTACCTGGTGGTGCGCGAGCTCGAGCAGCGGCAGCGCGAGGTCGGTCCGCACATCCTCCGCCAGCTCGAAGACCACGGCATTCGCCTGCGGCTCTACGCCAGCCTCTCCGATGAGGAGTGCAAATCCGTTCGCGAGTACTACTACAAGAACATCTTCCCGCTGGTGACGCCGCAGGCCATGGACCCGGCCCATCCGTTTCCGTTCGTCTCCAACCTGTCGCTCAATTTGCTGGTGACGGCGCGCTATCAGAACGACTCGGACCCGCTGATGGCGCGGGTGAAAGTGCCGATCGGCTTCGGCATCCCGCGTTTTCTCAGGGTCGGCAAGAAAAACGATTTTGTGCGGCTCGAAGACGTTGTCGCGAACAATCTGGACCTGCTGTTCCCTTCGATGCTGATCGACTCGTACGAGCTGTTCCGCGTGACGCGCAACGCCAACACCGAGCGCGACGAGGATGAGGCCGACGACCTGCTGGCGCTGATCGAATCCGAGTTGCGCGACCGCCGCTTCGCTCCGATCGTGCGGCTAGAGGTGCTGACCGGAATCAGTCCGGTTCATCGCGGCATGCTCGCTGCCGAACTCGGGCTGGACGAACGCGCCGACGTGTTCGAAGTCGACGGGATGCTCTCGATGCGCGACCTGGGCGAGCTTGCGGCGCTCGACGTGCCTGCGCTGCACGATCCGCCGCATCACCCGGTCGATCATCCGCGCCTCACCATCGGACGCAGCATTTTCCACGTCATTCGCGACGCGGGTTCGTTCCTCCTGCTGCATCCGTACGAGTCGTTCTCGACTTCGGTCGAGCGGTTCTTGCGCGAAGCCGCGGACGATCCGAAAGTCCGCGCGATCAAGATGACTTTGTACCGGACTTCGCCGGACTCGAAAATCATCGGCTACCTCTGCGACGCCGCGCGCAACGGCAAGCAGGTCGCGGTGGTGGTCGAGCTGAAGGCGCGCTTCGACGAAGCCGCGAACATTCAGTTTGCGACCCGGCTCGAGGAATTCGGAATTCACGTAACCTATGGCGTCGTGGGGCTGAAGACTCACAGCAAGGTAATCCTGGTTATTCGCCAGGACTACAACGCGCTGCGGCGCTACGCTCATATCGGCACCGGCAACTATCATCCCGTAACGGCGCGGTTTTACGCCGACTACGGATTGCTGACTTGCGACGACACCATCGGCGAAGATCTGACCGAGTTGTTCAATTACCTGACGACCGGCTATATGCCGAATCGTCCGTATCGCAAAATTCTGCCCGCGCCGACGGTGCTGAAGCGCGCGCTGCTGGCGCGAATCGAGCGCGAGATAAAGATTAGCTCGGCCGCGTCGCCGGGGTTGATTCAGTTTAAGATGAACGCGCTCGAGGACGTGGACATCACGCGGGCCCTTTATCGCGCGTCGCAGGCGGGCGTTAAAGTTGACCTGATAGTCCGCGACACGTGCCGGCTGCGCCCTGGAATCCAGGGGCTGTCGGAAAACGTGCGAGTGATCAGCATTGTGGGCCGATTCCTCGAGCACGGCCGCATCTACTATTTTCGCAACGGTGGCGCGGACGATTTTCTAATCGGTTCCGCCGATTGCATGAAGCGCAATCTCGAGAGTCGGGTCGAGGTGGTCGCGCCGGTCGAGGATCCTCAACTGCGCAAGGAGTTGCGCACCGTGCTGGATATTCAGCTGCGGCCCAATCGATGCCAGTGGGAAATGATGTCCGATGGCGCCTACGTCAAGACGCCGGCCGCGGACGCCGGCCCGGCCTGCCAACAGGCGATGATAGATTTCGCGGAGACCAGGCAGACCGAAGCGACCAAGGTGAAAAAACGCCGCTCACGCGGCTTCGCCCGTCGCGCAGTGCGAGAACGAAACGACGAGTAGCGGAACCCCAAAAAGTTCACCGCTGATCCTTCCAGCTGAGGAAGCAGGAAATCGCCTGGATGGAAAACGCGTAGCAGTCACGGGAGGCGCTGGATTCCTGGGCAGCCATGTCGTCGCGGAATTGCGCAAGGCGGGATGCGGCGCGATATTCGTGCCGCGATCGGGCGAGTACGATCTCCGCCACGCGGACGCCGTCGCTCGGATGTACGCCGACGTGCGCCCGGAAATCGTGATTCATCTGGCGGCGGTGGTGGGCGGAATCGGCGCCAACCGCGAAAGTCCGGGCCGGTTCTTTTTCGACAACCTGACGATGGGCGTCGAGCTGATGGAGCAGGCGCGACTTCACGGCGTTTCGAAATTCGTGGCGCTCGGCACAGTCTGCGCCTATCCGAAATTTACCCCGGTGCCGTTCAAGGAAGACGACCTGTGGAATGGCTACCCGGAGGAAACCAACGCTCCGTACGGCTTGGCGAAGAAGATGCTGTTGGTTCAGGCGCAAGCGTATCGCGAACAGTACGGTTTCAACGCGATCTACCTGCTGCCGGTGAATTTGTACGGTCCACGCGATTCATTCGATCCGTCGCGGTCGCACGTGATTCCCGCGCTTATCAAGAAGTGTCTCGACGCGGTCGCGATCGGCGCATCGCGCATCGAAGCGTGGGGCAGCGGCGCGGCCAGCCGCGAGTTCCTGTTCGTCGAAGACTGCGCTCGGGCAGTCGTCCTCGCGACTCAACGATACGACAAACCCGAACCGGTGAACCTGGGCACGGGGACGGAGATTAGGATTCGCGATTTGGCCGCATTGATCGCCCAAATGACCGGCTTCAAGGGCGAGATCGCGTGGGATATGAGCAAGCCGGATGGGCAACCGCGGCGATGCCTGGACGTATCGCGCGCCGCGCGCGAATTCGGCTTCCGCGCGTCTACCCGGTTCGAGTCCGGACTGAATCGGACGATAGAATGGTACCGGCGCGAGTCCGGGATGACGACGGCCTCATGAAGGCGAGCCTGAGGCTCAACGCTCCAGGCCCGCTTCCATCGAATCAAACTGCCCGGCCTAAGCGGCTATTCGCCCGGCCGCGGCGGAATCGCGACGTAGTTTCCCGGATTCGCGGCCATCGCTTCGCGAATATCGGGATGCGCCGAGAAGAACGATGCAAGTTCAGGATGCTTCTGCGCGTAATTGTCGTCGCTGATCAGCGCGGGTTTGTAGGCAAGCTGCTTGGCGACGTTGGGATACTCGCTCGCGAAAATGTTCCAAGTCTGCAATTTTTGCGTGTCGATATCGCGATTGTCGGCAGCCTTGAACACCGTCGTCGTGTTTCCGTTGACGACGGTGCCCAGCGTCGTGCCTTCTTGCGCGATCGACGGGGCGGCGAAGGCGACGGAAATTGCCGCCGCGATCAACAGGGTCGATATGCGATTCATTCTTCACCTCCGGCTGGCTGCCGGGTATCGGCGGTCCAACACTATTTCAATGGTGAGCAAGTCTCATACCGCAGCATTTTCTCACCTACTCTCGCGGATTCTCAGTCGAACCATTTCTCGGTGAGAAGGCATTACTTACATACTACTTAGATACTATTCAGCATTTGCCCGATATCACGGACCTGCTTCACGCCGGAGGTACTCGAGCGTTCCTGGAGTAATTCAGTTTCGGCGGTGCGGCGGCGCCACCGGACATGATGAAGGTCATCGCCTCGTTGATTGTCCAATCGAGCATGACCAGCCGGCTGGTCGGAACCAGTTCCATGTAGCCGGAGGTCGGGTTAGGCGTAGTTGGCACGTAAACGGCGGCGATCTCTTCGCCCGTTTCGACGTCGTTGAAAATCCTGGTCACGAGGCCGACGGTTTTCATTTCCGGCGATGGAAATTCGATCAAGACGACGCGTTGGGAGCTGCCGGGCTTGGTCTGAAAACTGGAGACGAGTTGCCGCGCGGCGCCGTAGATGGATTGTACGATCGGAATGCGCGCCATCAGGTAGTCGAACGCGGCGAGCAATCGCCGGCCTGCGACCGCGGTTGCGATCTCGCCCAGCACATACAGGCCCGCAAGAACGATCGCGACCGAGATTGTCGCTTGAAACCATTGCGCGGAGAAGCCTTCGGCGAGTGTCGGCGAATTAACCCGCAGCCAGGATACCCACGCCGTGACGAATGGACTGCCGAGCGCAACCAGCAGCCCGACCAGAAATTCGATCACCCATATGGTGATCCAGATTGGAATGAAGGTCAGAATTCCCGCAACGACATTGCGACGCATCTTTGTCAGCATCGATCGACTCCTTCCGGCTTTGCCTTCAACCCACACGGGCTATGCGCGCGATGCTGAACAATTTACGTCATGACGACGCGATGTTGCGACGGACGCTCTCAGTGTTCAAAGCGCCCTGCCGAACCAGCGGCGCGCGACTTCGGCCGCCCGGCGGTCTTGTCTGGATCGTGAACGTGCTGGCTGCAAATGGAAATGCCGTGCGACGCCCGTCACCAGGTATCAACGTTGGGCCGCTTCTTGCCGGTGCGCGGCGCTTTCGGCGGCGTCGATCGCAGTCCCGCGACTATCCACTTGCGCGAATCGAGCGGATCGATGACGTCGTCGATCTCGAAGTGCGACGCAGTGTTCACCGCCTTACCGTGCCGATACATCCGTTCGACCATCTCGTCGAACAGTTCTTTACGCTGCTGAGGATCTTCGACCGCTGCGAGCTCGTTGCGGTAGCCGAGCTTCACCGCGCCCTCAAGCCCCATCCCGCCGAACTCCCCCGTCGGCCACGCGACCGTAAAGATCGGCGCCTTGAAACTGCCGCCCGCCATCGCCTGCGCGCCCAAGCCGTAGCCCTTACGCAGTATGATCGTGAAAAACGGCACGCTGATGTTCGCGCCCGTCACGAACATCCGCGCCGCATGCCGCACCAACGCCGTCTTCTCGACCTCCGGGCCGACCATGATGCCGGGAGTGTCGCACAGGAACAGCAGTGGAATGTCGAAAGCGTCGCACAGCGCCATGAATCGCGCGGCCTTATCGGCGCCGTTGCTATCAATTGCGCCCGCAAGATGGACGGGATTGTTGGCGATGAGTCCAATCGGCCGTCCTTCGATTCTGATCAAATCCGTCACCATGCCAGGGCCGAAATGACGACGGACCTCGAGCACCGAACCGGTATCGGCCAGGGTCTCGATAACCGCGCGGACATCGTAAATACGAAGCCGATTCTCCGGAATGATTGTGCGCAACGAACGCTGATCGGCGCATTCCCACTCGTGAACGTCTCCCTGAAAGTACGATAGGTACTTCTTCGCAACTAGTACTGCTTCAGCTTCGTCGGCGACGGGAATGTCTACTACGCCATTAGCTACTTGCACATCCATCGGTCCTACTTCTTCGGGGCGGAAGATACCCAGTCCGCCGCCTTCGATCATCGCGGGACCGCCCATTCCGATGTTCGAGTTGTTAGTCGCGATTACTACATCACAGCATCCGAGCAATGCCGCGTTGCCGGCGAAGCACCTGCCAGAGTTGATACCCACTAGCGGCACCAGACCGCTCAACTTTCCCCAGTAGTTGAACGCCATGCAGTCGAGTCCCGCGACGCCCAGTCCGTCGGTATCGCCCGGACGCCCGCCGCCACCCTCGGTGAAGAACACCACCGGGATGCGCGACTTCTGCGCGATTTCGAACATGCGGTCCTTCTTGCGATGGTTCTGCTGCCCCTGCGTGCCGGCCAGCACGGTGTAGTCATAAGACATTAGGATGCATTGCGCTTTCGATTCCTCGAACAGGTCGCCGTTGACGCGCCCGATTCCGGCGACCATTCCGTCAGCCGGCGTGTTTTTGACCAGGTCCTCGATCGTGCGCCGCCGCCGCTGCGCCGCAATCACCAGCGGACCGTACTCGACGAACGTGCCCGGGTCGCACAGGTCGTCGATATTTTCGCGAGTGGTGCGCTGTCCCGTCTTGCGCCGGCGCGCAACCGCATCGGGCCGCGCGGCGTCGAGTCCAAGTGCGTGACGCTCGACCACTTCCGCAAGGTCGGGCCGCACGCTATCCAAGTCCACCTCGCCGGTCTCCACACTATACGTCGTCGCGACCTCGGCTTCCTCGATAAACGCCAACGGATGACCTTCGAAGATTGCATCGCCCTTGGCTACCGTGATGCGCCGCACGATTCCGCTCTTGACGGCCGCGATGACGTGCTCCATTTTCATCGCTTCCATGACGAACAGTTGCTGGCCGCGATGCACCCGGTCTCCCTCGCGGACGTCGACGGAAACGATCGTGCCCTGCATCGGCGCCTCGATCGCAACTGTGTTCTCCGGCGCTGTTATGTCGTGCACCTGCGGAGTCACGACGGTGGTGGTCGCCGCAAGGGGCTGCGCGCCGCTATCGGATTTGCCGTGATGCAGCACCGCGAGCGGATCGCGGGCATCGATCTTCGCTCCCGCGCGACGCGCGCCGGTACCCTCGGTTCCCGCTCTGGGAGCCATCGGCGGCGGATCGAAAAACAACCGCCGATGCCCGGATTCCGCCCTGCCGACCAGCGCCGCGATATTCTCCTCGACGAAGCGCGTGTGCACTCGATTCGCGACGAACTCGGGATGCAGCAGCAGGCTCTGCAGGAATCCGATATTCGTCGGCACGCCTTCAATTCTGAATTCGCCGAGCGCTCGATAGGTTTTCGTCACGACATCCGCGAAGTCGGCCGAGTGCGAGTGCGCGATGACCTTGGCGAGCAGCGAATCGAAACTCGGGCTCGTCGTGTCTCCCGCGTAGGCGAACGAATCGGTCCGCACGCGCGGTCCCGACGGCGCCTCGAACGCAGTGATCGTCCCGCCGGCAGGCTTCGTGCTACCGTCGGGGCGCATCGATTCCATGTTTATCCGTGCCTGCATCGCGAACCCACGCGGCTTGGGAATGTCCGCCTGCTGCATCCCCAGTTCCGCGAGCGTGCGGCCGTTCGCCAGTTGGATTTGCAGCTTGACCAGATCGATCCCCGTCACTTCTTCCGTGACCGTGTGCTCGACCTGGAGCCGCGGGTTGGCCTCGATAAACGCGAAGCCCGCCTCGTCATTCTTCGCCGACGCGTCTGCATTGACGAGGAACTCGAACGTGCCGAGGTTGTCGTAACGCACTTCCCGCGC
>JBOHWI010000293.1:0-3835 GCA_050736675.1 Binatus sp. (SeqCode) | reverse complement strand
CCGCAGGCCCGATCAGATAATGGCGTTCTACGGAATCAAGCCCGGCATGAAAGTCGCCGATATTTTCGCCGGCGGCGGTTACATGACCGAGCTGCTTGCGCGAATCATCGGACCGACCGGCACCGTTTACTCGCAGAACGGCCCGTTCCCCGCGAAGTTCAAGAAAATCGAGGACGCCTGGAACGAACGGCTCAAGGAGCCCGCGCTCAGCAACGTCGTGAAGGTCAGCAAACCCTTCGACGCACCCGACCTGCTGCCGGTACCGCCGGATTCGCTCGACGCCGTCATCATCCATCTCAACTACCACGACGTCGTCGGCCTCAAACTGGATCGCGCGAACTTGAACGCGGCGGTGTTCAAGGCGCTGAAGCCCGGCGGCATCTATGGGATCGTCGATCACAGCGCGAAGCCTGGCACCGGTGACACGCAGACCACGACGCTGCATCGAATCGGCGAGGATTTTCTGATCAAGGACGTCGAGAAGGCCGGCTTCAAGCTGTCCGGAGCTTCGAGCGCGCTGCGCCATCCTGAAGACGATCGCACCTGGTTCGTGTTCAAGCATCGCGGCGAGACCGATCGCTTCATGCTCAAGTTCACCAAGACGCCCGCCATGGCGTCGGCCGCGACCGGATCGGTAAAAGGCGAATGAAAGTCGGCCTGTTCGCGCTGGGAATCGGCACCGGCGCCCGGCCCCGCACGATCTTGAAGAGCGCCGCCGAGGCCGAGCACAACGGAGTCTCGACGCTGTGGGTGGGCGAGCACGTCGTGCTCTTTGACCGTCAGGATTCCAGGTATCCGTACGCGGCGAGCGGCGAGTTTCCTCTGCCGGGCGATGCGGACTGGCTCGATCCATTCATCACGCTCACGTTCGCCGCCGCCGTGACCAAAACGATTCGTCTCGCGACGGGAATCTGCCTCGTGCCGGAGCACAACCCGGTCGTGCTGGCCAAGGAAGCGGCCAGCCTGGACCGCCTGTCGGGCGGCCGCTTCGCGCTGGGGGTGGGAATCGGATGGTCGGCTGAGGAATTTGCGACGCTCGGGATTCCGTTCGAGCGGCGCGCACAGCGGACGCGCGAGTATATCGAAGTGATGCGCCGGCTGTGGTCCGACGGCGCGGCGACATTCCACGGCGAGTTCGTGAATTTCGACGCGGCAAAATGTTTCCCGAAGCCGATTCGCGGCGGCAAGCTGCCGATAATCTTCGGCGGCGAAAGCGCGCCCGCGCTACGGCGCACGGCGGACATCGGCAACGGATGGTTCGGCTTCAACGTCGGACCCGACGACGCCGCGCCGCTGGTGAGCAAGCTGCGCGCGATGCTGAAGGCCAACGGCCGCGACGCGAGCGAAGTCGAAATAATCGCGTGCCCGTACACGAAGAAAATCACCGCCGACGATCTGAAAAAGTATGGCGCAGCCGGCGTGAACGAACTGGTGATCCTGAGCAGTCCGCCGGAGGATGAGACGAAGATTGGCGGATGGATCGAGCGGCTCGCCCGCGACTGGATCGAACCTGCGGCTAAAATCCACTGACGCTCATGCGTCGGCGAGGATTTCTCGCGCCCGGCTCAGGTCGAGTGCGATCTGCGCCTTGAGCGCGTCGGCGTTGTCGAACTTGCGCTCGCCGCGGATTCGTTCGACCAACTCGAGCCTGATACGCATGCCGTAAATGTCTCGCGTGAAGTCGAAGATGTGCGCCTCGATCGAGCGCGCACTCTCCGCGAACGTCGGGCGCATCCCGACGTTGGTGATCGACGCGTACGCTCTTGCGTTGTCGTCAAGGATAACGCGGGTGGCGTAAACGCCGTCGGGCGGGATGCATTCGGTTTCGCCGGCGAGATTGGCCGTCGGAAATCCAATTGTCCGTCCGCGCTCGCGTCCGCGCACGACCGTCCCGCTCAGAAAATGATAGCGGCCCAGCAGCCTGGCTGCGCGATGCATGTCGCCGGTCGAGATCGCTTCGCGCACCTTGGTTGAACTGACTTCGATGCCGTCTATTTTTACCGGGCCGACCACGGTCGTGTCGAAGCCCAGCTCGCGTCCGAGCCCGACCATCACGGACGCGTTCCCGGCGCGATTGTGGCCGAAGCTTACGCTGTGACCGACGACGACCTCGCGCACGCCGATCTTTCCGCGCAGGTAGTCGCGTACGAAATCGCGCGGCGGCAGCAGGCTCAGCTCGCGCGTGAAGTTGATCACGATCACGCCGTCAATGCCTGACAGACGCAGCAGCTCGAGCTTGTCGTCGGGCGTCAGGATCAACCGCGGCGCACGGGCCGGGACCAGCAGCTTGGCGGGCAGCGGATCGAAGGTGAGCGCGAACGCGGTGCCACCGGCCGCGCGAGCGCGTTCGATCGCCGCCTTTAGTATCGCGCGATGGCCGAGGTGGACGCCGTCGAAGTTTCCGATCGCGGTGACCGGGTACGGATGGCGCGCGAGCGCTTCGAGGTCGCGAATTATTTCCATTCAATCGTGGCGGCGCCGGTTTAGTCGCTCGCTAGATCTTTCATCATCGTATTTGCAGCCTCCGCCTGGGGAGTTCCCGCGTGATCGGCCACCAGCTTCTGCAGGGTTAGGCGGGCGTCGATTCGATCGTTGAGCTTTACGAAGGCCTGCGCCTCGCGCAGCAATGCGGCGCTCGCATACTTGCCTTTGGGAAAGCGCATAACGAGATCGTTGAACTGCAAAATGGCCTGGTCGTAGCCGCCGGTCTCGAACAGCGCGTTGGCGGCGAAGTATTCCGCGGGTTCGCTCAGCGGCGATTTCGGGTACGCATGCTGCAGCTTGGTGAACCTGGCGACCGCGAGCGGATACTTGGCGGCCTTCATCGCGTCCAGACCTTCGCGGTAAATCTTGATGCCCGGTTCGTTCGAGGTCGCAGCGTCAGTAATTTCCTGGTCGAGTTCGCTCGGCCAGGTGGGCGCGATCTCGGCGGGCATCGCCGGCGGCGCGGAGGGTGCCGCCGGCGCCACTCCGGTGCCTGGCGCGCCGCCGCCGACGCTGTCCGCCGGTGCGCCCGGCGGTGGAACCGCGCCCGGCGTCGCCGCCATTCCTGCCTGCAAAGCCTTCACTTCCGCCTCGAGGCTCGCGATACGATCGTTCATCCCCGACGCGGCGCCCGACGCGCCGGCGCCGTGCTCGAGTTCCACGATCTGGTCGTTCTGCCGCGCCACCTGCGCCTTCAGCGAATCGATCTGCTGGCGGTCGCCCGCGATCATCCCGCGCAGCGTAAACTCGTTTTTGTTGAGCTGCTCCATGGCGGTCTGGTCGGCGCATCCCGCGAGCGCGAATGCCGCCGCGAGCATGGCGACGAGGCCGATGGTCCAGTTGGTTTTTCGCACGCGTCTATTCCTTATTAGTTCACCCCAAAATGATCGCGCCGGTTTTGCGACCAGCAGCTTTCGTCATGCTCCTCGCACAGCGGAAGCTCCTTACCGTAGCTGATTGTCGAGATCCGATCTCCGCCAATCCCGAGCGTCACCAGATAATCCTTCGCCGCCTGCGCGCGCTTGGCGCCTAGCGCGATATTGTATTCCTCGGAGCCGCGCTCGTCGCAAAATCCCTCGACTTGCACCCGGGTCTGCGGATGCGCCTGCAGCCAACTCGCGTTGGATTTTAGCACGGAGCCGTCCTGCTCCTGAATCGCGTAGTCGTTGTAGCCAAAGTGGATATCGCTCAGCGGACCGCCTCTGCCGACGGTCCCCTTCTCCCAGTCCTCCTTGGTGGTGGTGCCGCCCGAGGTATTTTCGTTAAGTCCGCTGGCGTTGGGATTGTTTTCGCCGGGAAGTGGCGCCGGCTTCTTCGACGAGCATCCCGCCACCGCCAGCATCAACCCAAC
>JBOHWI010000292.1:0-3247 GCA_050736675.1 Binatus sp. (SeqCode) | reverse complement strand
CGTGATCAGCCATCCCTACGCCTACGAGCGAATCGCGCAGCTGTTCGACAGTCCGCGCGCGCCTGACATTGTCGTCAGCCCCAAGGCCTACGCCTACGGCATCCAGCCGGGGCAGCACGGCGCGCTCGACGTCGTGCAATGCCGCGCGCCGCTCGTGTTCAGCGGTCCGGGCGTCCGCCGCGGGTCGTTCAAACTAAACGCCCGCGCAGTTGACGTCGCCCCCACGGTCGCGCGCATCGCGGGCCTGCCGAAAATCGCGGGCCTCGACGCGTCGGGCGCGCCCGCCCAAGTTTATCTCAAGCGCCAGGATGGCAATCCCCTCGACGAAATTATCGACGCTGCCGCGGAGCGCCCCAAGCGCGTCTATATGTTCCTGCTCGACGGCCAGTCGCATTCGGAATTGCGCCATCAGCTCGACCACAATCCCGGCGCGATTCCGAATCTCGCCGGCCTGGTCGCGCGCGGCGCGATTCTCTCGCACGGCTCGATCGTCAACTTCCCCAGCATCACGTGGCCAAGCCACTCGACGATTCTCACGGGTGCATGGTGCGGGCATCACGACGTCGTCAATCCGACCTTCCATCTGCGCGAGCATCGCGAGACCGTGCCGATCCAGGGCAACATTTACGAAGGCGAGCGCTATCTGAGTCCCGACGTCGAGACGCTCTACGAAGCGTTCAAGCGCGCCGGCGGCGCGGGCACGATCACGGCGTCGATCCACGAACCGCAGGGCCGCGGCGCCGATCACGCGGTGTTCGAGCGGCGCATCGTCGGCGACAAGACCCGCCTCAAGGCGCTGACCGCCGAGATGCTCGGTGACGTCAGCCCGCGATGGGCCGCGGACAACATGCCCGGGATGACGCGGGAAGAAATCGTCGACATCCGCGGGATGGCGCAAGTTATCAATCTCTTCGACCATTGCGGCAACAACGAAAAAAACAAAGCGCCCGTGTTCGTCGCGCACGAATTCGTGATTACCGACGGCGCCGGCCACGACTACGGCCCGCATCACGACGGCCTGCGCGAGGCGCTCTATCGCACCGACAAGCGAATCGGCGCGGTGCTCGAGATGCTCCGCGCGCGCGGCCTGCTCGAATCGACGCTGTTCGTCGTCACCTCCGACCACGGGATGGCGGCGCAGCGCGTCGAGCTGAAGGCGAATCCGGTGCGGGGCCCCGAGCGCGCGGGAATCCAGGGCGTGTTTGCCGAGCCGATGATTTACCTGCGCGATTTGCGCGTCGAAGTCGAGCGCGCGCGCGATCTGCGCAGCCTCGCCGTCACCGTGCTCGACAACGATCATCTGCCCGACGGCGATCATCCGCCGCTCGCCGGCGCGCGCGTGACTCTGTACGGCCGCGGCGGCGCGCCGATAGCGGAATCGCGCACGCCGGAGAGCGGCCGCGTCGCCTTCGCAACGCCCGCCGACGCCTCCGACGCAGAGCTGACAGTCAGCGTCGAGCTGAAAAACTTCAACTCGCGCAAGCTGCGCGCCGACGGCGCGTCGCTCGCGAAAGACATCCGCAAAATTCTGTACGCAAACCCGGACGAGGCTGATGCATAACTCTCGGAAAATTTCCTTCTTGAGTCGGTTCCCCCTTGCCGTTCCGGAAAGGAGGCCAGGAGGATAGGACGGCGCGCGGTCTGACGTTCTCTGGTTCCCCTTCCCGCGCGGGAAGGGGTTAGGGGTTAGGTTCCTGCGCTCCTACGAAACCGCTCGCTGCATCCAGGCTTCTATCCTTTTCTGTTCCCCCTTTCCATTGGCGAATATACCGAACTTGACACAGAACCCCATCGGTGGTAGTGTACCCGATATGGAAGCCAAGAACGAACACGAACCCAAAGTTGTAAAACAGTTGAGCATTGGCGATTTCGAGCGGATGTTTCCCGATGAAGCATCCTGCAAGAATTACCTCGTTAGCCAGCGTTGGCCCGATGGCGTACGCTGCCCGCGATGCGGCAACGCCAAGGTTTACGAGGCCGGAGCAAAGAGGCCGTGGCATTGGGCGTGTCACAAGTGCGGCAAGCCTGCATATCGGTTCTCGCTCTACGTCGGTACTATTTTCGAGAACACGAACTATCCGCTTCGGACTTGGTTCAAGGTTTTGCATCTGATGCTGGTTTCCAAGAAAGGAATCAGCGCAATGCAGATCCATCGGATGATCGATTCCGGTTCTTACAAAACCGCCTTCTATATGTGCCATCGGCTCCGCGCCGGTCTGAGCGATCCTGATTTTCGTAAGCTGATGGGCATCGTCGAAATCGACGAGACCTACATAGGTGGCAAAGACAAGAATCGGCATTGGAATAAGAAAGTCGGCGGACGTGGAACCGCTGGCAAGATTCCGGTAGTCGGCGCGATCAGTCGCAAGGGCAACGTAGTCTGCAAGATGATCGAGGACGCGGACACCGAAACGCTCACTCGATTCGTCCGAAAGACTGTCAGCGACAAAGTTGATCTGGTCGCCACGGATGAGCACAGCGGTTATCGCTATCTCGGTTGGGCGATGCCGCACGAAAAGATTTCGCACAGCAGCGGCGAATACGTGCGCGGCAACGTTCACACTCAAAACATCGAGTCTTTCTGGTCGCTGTTGAAGCGCGGCATCATCGGCACGTACCACAACGTGAGCAAGAAATATCTGCCGCTCTATCTGAATGAGTTTCAATTCCGGTTCAACAACCGAAAAGAGAAAGACATTTTCGGGAAGGCGATAGCAGGATGCTGAAGCGACCTGACTGGCGGGCACTTCAGCGGTCGCCAGCCAGCAAGCCAACGCAACTCGAATTGTTTCCGAGGGTGAGGCGTTATGTCCAAAGAAGGCGATAGAGCCAAGAAAATCATTCACTTCTTCTGCCACAAGTGCCACGCTTACGAATTGAAATCGAGTCCGCACTATCGGAACCAAAAGCAGCGATTCGCGCGGCGTCGCAAGACGGAAAAGGGGAACCCTAAATGTTGAAACAGACTGCATACCTATTGGCGTTCTTGCTGGTGAGCTTTGCGATATTTCTCACGGCGGAAAAAATATTCTCGCCTGCCTTCGAGCAATGCATAGAAAAACGTGCACAAGAGAACATAGCCAGTTCCGCCAACTATCAACCAAGCGGTTTCGGTTCCGTGAGCGCTTACCTCGGATGCAGCGGCAATGTGATTGACAGTCACGGAAACGGAATTACCGCTCTTGCGACTCTGATGATCGCGGCCTTCACTTGGACTTTGTGGATCGCGACTACTAAGCAAAGCGAG
>JBOHWI010000291.1:0-2557 GCA_050736675.1 Binatus sp. (SeqCode) | reverse complement strand
ACCTACTGTCACCAGAAGCGCGACAACGGCTACCGATCGGGTGATAACCTTTTTAGCGAGGGCATTCATCGTCGTTCCTCGTATAGCGCGACGATGCTATCCGCGGAATACCCGGTTTGGCTGAAAGGAAACGGGCACGGACGCTTGTTGCTTTTGTGCCTTGCGGCACGGGTGCGCCGCGAATTTCGCAGTCCGGGTTTCTGCACGCGGGTCTTGCTGTTAGTTATTATGCGGGAACGGTTTGGAATCGTGGCGGCAGAACGATGAAGAGCGTTGATGAGGCGGTCGTCGGGACAGGCGAGGCGCTCGATGCGGGCGGGGCGGCGTCGGAGCAAGTCCTCGCGGTTTTGCGGCGATTTTGGGGGTTTGAGAATCTGCGGCCGCTGCAGTTGGAGGCTATCCAGGCCGGGCTCGAGCGGCGTGATTCATTGGTCGTGATGCCGACCGGGGGTGGCAAGTCGCTGTGCTACCAGGTGCCGCCGGCGGTCGCTGGACGTACTGATGTCGTGGTCTCGCCGCTGATCGCGCTGATGAAGGACCAGGTCGATGCGCTGCGCGCGTCCGGCTATCCGGCGGCGGCGCTGCACAGCGGAATCGAGCAGGCGGAGATTCGTCGAATCGAGCGCGAGATCGCCGCCGGCCGGCATCATCTTATCTTCGTCGCGCCGGAGCGCCTGCTCACGCCGCGATTCCTGGAGCTCGCTGCGCACCTCAAAGTTTCCAGCTTCGCGATCGATGAAGCTCATTGCATCAGCCACTGGGGGCATGATTTTCGGCCCGAATATCGCAAGCTCGCGGAGTTGAAGACGCGCTTCCCGCGAGCGAGCATCCACGCATACACGGCAACCGCGACCGAGCGCGTGCGCGGCGACATCGTCGAGCAACTCGGGCTCGAAAATCCGGCGGTGCTGGTTGGATCCTTCGATCGGCCGAACCTGCTCTACCGCGTGCGTCCAAAGCTGGATGTGAACGCGCAGGTTGCGGAGACGATCCGACGGCACAAGGGCGAGGCCTCGATCGTTTACAGCATCAGCCGAAAAGACACCGAGCACATTGCCGCGTTCCTGGCGGCGGAGGGTGTGCGCGCGGCTGCGTATCATGCCGGGATGGAAGCGGAGGAGAGGCGGCGCACGCAGGACCGCTTCGCGGCGGAGGAGATCGACGTGGTGGTGGCGACGGTCGCGTTCGGGATGGGAATCGATCGCAGCGACATCCGCTGCGTAATCCACGCGGCGCTGCCGAAATCGATCGAAGCCTATCAGCAGGAGACGGGCCGCGCCGGACGTGACGGCCTGCCCGCGGAATGCGTACTGCTGTACTCGGCAGCCGACGTGATTCGATGGCAGAATCTGATCGAAAGGAGCGCCGAAGAAAAGGCGGCTCCTCCCGAAGTCGCAGAGAACGGCAAGTCGCTGCTCGAGGAAATGCGCCGCTTCGCCACGGTCGTGCGATGCCGTCACGCGGCGCTGTCGGCGTACTTCGGCGAGACTTATCAAGGCGCGAACTGCGGCGCGTGCGACTTTTGCCTGGGCGAGGTGGAAGGCGTCGCCGATTCCACGGTGCTGGCGCAGAAGGTGCTGTCGTGCGTCGCGCGCGTCGAGCAGCGCTTCGGCGTCGAGCACGTCGTGGACGTGCTGAGCGGCGCCGGCAGCGAGCGGATGCGTCGTTGGAACCACGACAAGCTCTCCACCTATGGCCTGCTGAAGGATCTGCCGCGCAAGACCTTGACCAACCTGATCTATCAGCTGGTCGACGCCGGCCTGTTGGAGCGCACGCCGGGTGACCGCCCGGCGCTGAAGTTGAACGCCTTGTCGTGGGAAGTGATGCGCGGGGGACGCGCCGTCACTCTGCTCCAGGCAAAGGAATCGAAATCGAAGAGGACACGAATCGAAGAAGCTTCGTGGCGCGATGTGGACGAGGCGCTGTTCGAGAGTCTGCGCGCACTGCGCCGCGAAATAGCCGCCGAGCGCGCAGTACCCGCCTATGTGATCCTTCACGACGCCGCGCTGCGCGAACTCGCCAGCGTCAGACCTACAACGATGGAAAAGCTGCGCCACATCCGCGGGATGGGCGAAAAAAGGCTCGCCGACTTCGGCGCGCGCCTAATCGAGTGCGTTAGATCTCATCTGCAAGAGGCACCGGCGCAGCGGCCAATCAGGCCATCAGACGGTTGATGCCGTCCAGCGCGGCGTTCTTGTAGCATTCGGCGAGAGTCGGATAGTTGAAGACGGTGTTCACGAAGTAGTCGATTGTGCCCTTGAGCGATATTGCAGCCTGGCCGATGTGCACCAGCTCGACCGCGCCGTCGCCGATGATATGGACGCCGAGCACCTCGCGTGTCTCGCGATGAAACAGCAGTTTCAAGACTCCGGTGTTGTCGCCGAGAATGTGGCCGCGCGCGACCTCGCGATAGGAAGCCTTGCCGACTTCGTACGGTACGCCCTGGTTGGTCAGGCTTTCCTCGGTTGCGCCGACGAATGAAATTTCCGGGATCGTGTAAATGCCGTAGGGGAACAATTCAGGTGAGTGGAGCGCGGGGACGTTGAAAGCGCGGCAC
>JBOHWI010000290.1:0-3282 GCA_050736675.1 Binatus sp. (SeqCode) | reverse complement strand
ATCGACAAGCTGGCGCCGTACGTGTCACCCGATCTGAGGAATTTTCTCGCCGCGAACAAGACCGGCCTCGCGCATCCGTTCCTGCTTGACGTCATTTGCGATCGGCTGCGCGAATGGACCGCGCCCGGGCTGCTGCTGATCGGTGACGCTGCGCATCCGATGTCGCCGGTGGGCGGACAGGGAATAAACGTCGCCCTGCGCGACGCGGTCGTGGCGGCGAATCATCTCGGGCGCGCACTAATAATGCGATCCGACGAAGCCACGCTCGACTTCGCCGCGCGCAACATTCAAGCCGAGCGATGGCCCGAGATCGTGACGATCCAGAATATGCAGCAGGTTGGTCCGCGGTTCGTGTTGTCGAATTCGCTCGAGAGCCGCATCGTCCTCAGCGCGTCGACGATCGCGTTCGCAAAAATGTTCCTCGCCGGCTTCCTCGCGCGTCGCTTCGATCCGTTCCTGAACGGCGTAACCCGCGTCGTGATGGAGCAGTAAAATGTCGCATTCATTTCTGTTTGACAAAAAGCGAAGAAAGAGCGAAAACAGTGCTGATGGCAGCATTTCCAAAACTCTCGTGGAACGACCTTTCAAATCCGATTCAGGCTGTCAGACCGTCGTCGGATATTTCGGTCAAACAACCACCGCAACAACTTGAATTTTCGGGGGTTTTTCGCGGTCATGAGCTTACTCGCAAGGGCCGCCGCCTAAGCTCCGGACTCGCCCCGCTCGACGCTCTGATAGACGGCGGAATTCCGCGCGGGCGAATCAGCGAAGTCACCGGCCGGGCCGGTTCGGGCAAGACCTCGATTGCCGCATCGTTCGCCGCCTTCGCCACCCGGCGCGGCGAGGTTGCCGCATGGCTCGACGCCTCGGGCGCCTTCGATCCCGAGAGCATGGCGGCAGCCGGAGTTGATCTGCGCCGGATGCTGTGGGCGTCGATGACGACAACGTCACGGATGACGCGCGCGACTTTGCCGAACTCCCGCTTCGCAATCGGACCGCTTGCGCGTCAACAATCCGCGATCGTCAAGGCGGCGGAACTCGTGCTCGAGGCGGGGGGCTTCGGCCTGGTGGTCGTCGATTTCGGCGCGGCGCCGCGCGCACTCGCTTACGCGTCATCGCTGCGAATCGCGCGCGCGGCCGAGCGCAGCGGCGCCGCCGTGATCGCGATCGCACCGTGGCGGATGTGCGGGACGTTCGCGGCGCTGAGCCTGACCGCCAGCCGCGCCGATGCGTCTTTCAGCCGGCTCGCTCCCGGCTCACCGGTAATGTTCGACGGGCTCGCGGTCGATGCGATGGTCGCGCGCAACAAGATGGGCGGGACGGGGCGGCGGGTCCGCGTTCGCGCGCTCATCGATCCAATTCCGAATCCATTCGATGCGCATCCGCATTGCGACGTCAAAGAATCTCCGGTTCTAATTTCAGCAAGCAGCTAACGCGGTGTCACGATGGCTCGTATCGCGTGCATCATGGTCGCAGATTTTTCTATTGCGGCGTTGGTGCGCTCGAATCCCGCGCTCGCGGGCAAGACACTGGCGATGGCGCAAAGCCTTGCCCCGCATGCCGCGCTCGACACGGTCTCTGCGGCCGCGCGCAATCTTGGAATCCGCCCCGGCATGACGATCGCGCAGGCGCGCGCGATCTCGTCGGACCTGGTCGTGGTCCATCGCTCGCCCGCTGCGGAAAGCGCAGCGCATTCCGCCCTGCTCGACGCCGTCGAATCGGTCTCCCCCGTCGTAGAACCGGGCGCGCCGGGATGCGCGTGGATCGATCTGGCGGGCCTGCAGCGCATCTACAACGGCGAAGAAGAAATTACCGCCGAGCTGATGCGATGCGTGCGCCGCGTCGGGATGGAGCCCGCCGCGGGCGTCGCCGCCAACAAGGAGCTGGCGCATCTGGCCGCGCGATGCGGCGGCGTGCGCGTGATCGACGCCGGCCGCGAGCGCGAATTCCTGAACTGGCTGCCGCTCGACATGCTCAATCTCGGAAAATCGGATCGCGGCGACGACCTCGAGACCACGCTCGCCCGATGGGGCATGCGCCGGCTCGGCGAGCTGGCGCGCCTCAATCCCGACGCAGTCGGCACGCGGCTGGGCCGTCGCGGCGTCGAGCTGGTCCGCCTCGCGCGCGGCGGCCGCCACGCGCCGCTTGTGCCGCGCCGCCGCGCCGAGTTTTTCGTCGAGTCCGTCGAGCTTGAATACGCCATCGAGCTCCTGGAGCCGCTGGGATTCGTCATGCGTGCGATGCTTGAGCGGCTGGCCGAGCGGCTTTCGATGCGCGGGCTGGTGGCAGGCGATGTCACGCTCGCGTTCGGAATGAGCGGTCATCGCGGGTTCAATCGCCAGGTCGCGGTCGCGGCGCCGTCCAACGACGTCCGCGCGATTCTCACGCTCATCAACCTGAGCCTTGAAGCGGCGCCGCCCGAGGCCACAGTCGAATCGATTCGAATCGAGATCGCGCCGCGTGCCCCGCGTCCCGCGCAGACCGACATGTTCATCCCGCCCAGTCCCGCGCCGGACAAGCTGCAGACTACGATTGCTCGGCTGGCGGCGCTATGCGGCCCCGGCAACGTCGGCATGTTGAGTGCCGAGAATTCGCATCGACCCGAAGCGATACGCCTTGATCCATTCGCACCGCCTCCCGCGCCGCCGATTCCCGAAACCGCGCCCGCGAAGAATGTGGCGCAGCTCGTGATACGCGCGATTCGTCCGGCGCGGGAAATCGAGGTGATGTGCTCGCGGGAAATCCCCGAGTTCGTCCGCGGCGAAAATCTTGGCGCGCGCGTCATCTCGATCGCCGGACCGTGGCGGCGCGACGGCGAATGGTGGCTGGGCTGCACCGTGGACGCGGATACGCCCGCGGACTTGTCGGATAAACCTCCCGCACAGAAGCGCGGCCTGGAGCTCCACGCTGGACGCATGTTCGGCGCGCATCCGCGCCAGGTATCCGCGGAAAATCTCAAGGCGCTGTCCTCGCTCATGCCGCCACCCTCGCCTGCCCCGCATCTCAACAGCGCTCCCAGAAACGATGAGCACACTGGAGCGAATGGCAATGATAAATGCGGCTTCATCCGCGATTACTACGAACTCGCGCTCGAAGACGGCGGCGTCTATCGAGTCTTCCGCGACGTGAACTCGCACAAATGGTTCCTCGACGGCGCTTACGACTAACTGGTCGCGCGGCGAATCCCCATGAACTCCGATTACATCGAGCTGCGCGCGCGCAGTGCGTTCAGTTTTCTCGAAGGCGCGACGACTCCGGAAGATCTTGCGGCGCGCGCGGCGG
>JBOHWI010000289.1:0-11495 GCA_050736675.1 Binatus sp. (SeqCode) | reverse complement strand
TGCCCGAAGTGTAAGCTGCTTCGGAAAGATCGATCCGGGGGTCTGACGAACGTCGCGCGATGGTTATGTTTGTTAATAGCGGAGAGCATCGGAGTGATTTGCCTACTGATTCCAGCCGCTGCCGGGGTGCTAGAATTTAACCGTTGACATACGCTATATGCTTTACCTCAGTGAAATTGGGACTTGAATCCAAATGACCGGGAACGGTTCTCCGCTGCCGGAGTTCTCGCGACCTCCGCTCGTCGAGGTTGCATTGTCAGTGCAATTCGAGCCGATCGCATTGCACGCGGCTCACTTCGGTCTTTTTTGGCAGCGCATCAGATCTCGGTTTCCGAAAACTAGCGAACAGCCGCCTTTACCGCCGGTCATTGAGAGATTTGGCGTGATGCCTCTTCTTCAACAGCAGGTGCAGTTCGGCATGGGAATGCTGCTCCCGCGTTGCTGGTTCACAAATGACGAAGATTCCGAACTCCTTCAGCTTCAGTCTGATCGCCTCATACTTAACTGGAGAAAACTCGGCAATGAGTCGATTGAATATCCTCGCTATCGTAAACTACGAGTGGAGTTAGAGCAGGAATATTCTCTGCTTGGCAGCTTTCTGAAAGATGAGCGTCTCGGGGAGCTCAGACCTACTCAGTGCGAGCTAACCTACGTGAACCAGATTGTACTACCGAGGCCGGCGACTCCCTCGGGATCCTTGAATCCTCTAAGCGTTTTCTCTGCCTGGCAACCTCTTATCGACTCATTTCTTCCCGAACCTGAAACTGCTGGAACTACCCTTAGTTTCGTTATGCCGGGTCCCAACAGCGCGCCCGCTGGAAGGCTATATTTCACTTCTGGGTCCTCGGTGCGAATCTCAGACAACAATCCGATGATACAGTTCCAGGTCATTTGCAGAGGTGCACCCGATGGACCCGGCGCAGAAGCAGTTTTCCGATTCATGGATATAGCTCACGATTGGGCAGTGCGAGGTTTTGCCTCGATTACTTCCAAGGAAATGCAAACGAAGTGGGGTAGGGTTCGATGAATCGACGTCGCTCGAGTCCGCAGAAAACCCTGACTGAAACTTCTATCAGAACCGCGATTCCGTTGACGGCTGCGATAGCATTCTCTTTGGCTCCCGGAGTTCGAGGAAACACCCTTGTTCCTGTAGCGCCCTTAGAGAGCGAGTTCGCAAACCTGTCCGCTTCCCCGAACGCCGCGCAGAGCAGCCTCGAAATCTCACAGCAGGTGATAGATGGAAGTCGCTGGATCGAACCCAATCTATGGTTGCACTCGATCCGTCAAAATATCGGCGAGTTGCTTGACCTGTCTGACAACTGGGACTCGTACGGCGCGGTTGCGATCAGGCCCGAGTTTGCCGCATCCGCTCTGGGCCTTCTTCAATCGATAATGGATTCTGAGACCTTAGTGCCTTCTGTCGTACCTACCAATCTCGGAGGGATCCAAATCGAATGGCACGCGAAAGGCATAGACCTCGAAATCGAGGTCGAATCCACGAGCCGTATTAGCGTGTGGTACGAAGACGATCGCACCGGCGTTTCTTGGGAAGAGGAACTGAGTTCCGACTTGAGCAAGTTGGCGGACGCGATGGCGACACTAAGGCTCCAAGCGGCGGAACGCCAGGTCTGATTGAAACAGAATGAGCGGGGGGCCTCTCGGTGACGCTCGGCGCGTGAACGACACCAGTGTGGGAGGCTGTTCCGAGCTCTGGAGACGCATCCACCCGAAACAGATCATCTTTGATAAGAGCCTGGGTAAGATCCGCCCGTCTTCGGCGGCTTTCCAGGACTCGACGGACGGCACACCGATGTCAGTTTTGAGCGCGAGACTGGTTGGTCGGAGCGGTCGGGATGAGTTTTCCGTGCTTCGGTCGTTTCCAAATGAAGCTCTCGCGGCGTTCACGGCCAGATTTGCACGTAGCCAGCGGCAAGGAATAGAACTTGCCCCGGTCGAAAACGAACCAGCACACGCACACGTTTTCGGCTCCAAGGAAAAAAGTGTGCGGAGCCAATTTGCTAAACACTCAATCTGGGCCGTTGAGCCCAACGAAAACAGCCAAGTAATTCTTCCTCCCGAACGTCCGTTTCGGAGAGCGCGCTCATTCGCACGGCGTTTTCTTCGAGCGCGTCTGCATTGGTCGGTCTGGCTCTCTTCCAAGAAAACGATACCCCCGGGCGGAGATCCGCAGAAAAGATAGAGCGACGCCGAAGCCCTTCAGCCTCTGAGCGTTGTATCCTCCGGTTCTCTAGGCCTAAGATTTCGTTTCGTCTTATGAATGAGCGCGCTGCAAGTCCGGCGCATCCGCGGGTTTATCTGGAGACCTACGGATGCCAGATGAATGTCGCCGATTCGCAAACGGTCAGCGCCGTTTTGCGCCGCGCCGGCTACGTGACTGCCGACGGCGTCGAGGATGCAGACGTCGTGTTGCTCAACACTTGCGCGATTCGCGAGCACGCCGAAGAGAAGGTGCTGCATCGGCTGCGCGAGCTGGCGCGGCTTAAGCAGTCGCGGCCGGAGGTCAAGCTCGGGCTGCTCGGATGTATGGCGCAGCACAATCGGGTCGCGATCATGGAGAAGGCCGCGTTCCTCGACGTGGTCGCGGGACCTGACAGCTACCGGCGCCTGCCCGAGATGATTCGCAGCGCCGGCTTCGACCCGTCGATCGACGTGCGGCTCGATCGCGCCGAGACCTACGGCGACATCACGCCCGACTACGGCGGCGGCGTGCGCGCCTACGTGACCGCGATGCGCGGGTGCGACAGGTTTTGCGCGTTCTGCGTGGTGCCGTACGTGCGGGGGCGCGAACGCTCGGTTCCACCGTCGAACCTGATGCGCGAGATTCGCGAACTTGCCGCGCGCGGCGTCAAAGAGGTCGTGCTGCTCGGACAAACCGTCAACGCGTATCGCTTCGGCGACACGGACTTCGGCGCGCTGCTCAGGATGGTCGCGTCAATCGACGGGATCGAGCGGATTCGCTTCACCTCGCCGCATCCGAGCGACATGAGCGAGTCGATCATCGAGGCGATGGCGACGGAGGCGAAGGTCCAGCCGTATCTGCATCTGCCGCTACAGTCGGGCTCGGACCGGATTCTGGCCGCGATGGAACGCGGCTACACGCTCGCGGAATATCTCGACCTGATCGCGCGCGTGCGCGCCGCAATTCCCGGCGTCGCAATCTCGACCGACATAATCGTCGGCTTTCACGGCGAAGAAGATTCCGATTTCGCGGCGACGACGGCGATCATGCGCGAAGTGGGCTACGACTCCGCTTTCATGTTCAAATATTCGGTGCGCGAGCATACTCGCGCATTCCGGCTGGGCGATTCCGTCAGCGAAGAAGAAAAGGGTCGGCGGCTGGTTGCGCTGATCGCGCTCCAGGAAGAGATGTCGCTGGCGCGCAATCGCGCGATGGTCGGCGGCGAGTTCCCGGTCCTGGTCGAAGGCCCGGCGCGTCGCGGCGGCGGGATGCTCGCGGGCAAGACGCCGCAGTTCAAGACCGCGATCTTCGCGGGAGTTGAGGGAGTCGCGGCCGGCGACACCGTCAACGTTCGAGTCGATTCTGCCACCGGCCATTCGCTGATGTGCTCGATCGCGTGACGGTTAAATTCCGTCATCGCACGTACAGCGGGTTCGACAAGATCCACAGCTTGCCGCTGCGGTAAGCTTCGATTCGGTATGCGCCGGGCGACTTCGGCGCGAACTCCAGCGTCGTCGCATTGTCGGCTGACGCCACTTCAGCGCCGTCGTGCAACATCGCGATTCGATCCGCCGCCGCGGCTAGCTCGGTCTTGAGCGTCAGTCCCGGCGCGAGCTGCACTTCGTCGCCCATCATCGTTGCCGTGTCGCCAACACGCGCGAAAAACGCGAACGCCCCGACGTAGCCGAGGTAGTCGAAGCTCGCATACGAATGTCCGAGCCGCAGCGCCTCGAGCAAGGGCGCCGTATTGCGCTCGCGCGCGATCAGATGCGTCGTGCAGAACAGAAAAAGCTGCGGCAGCGTCCCGACCCTGGCGCCGAGAACGCTCAGGTTGTCCGGCGCACCCATCCCGGCAAGCATCGTGACCCGAGCGCCGGCTGTTATCCGGTCGTAGAGCGCGAGGTTCGCCGCCGGGCGCGGCTCGAGGCCGGTCAGAAAGTGATCGGTGCTGAAGAAAATCGCGCGCAAATACCGCGCCGTCGGACTTTGCGCGAGCCACGCCGCGCGCTGGTTGTAAACCTCCATCGCGTCGGCCAATGCGTAGTCCTCCGACGACGCGAACTTCGCCGGATCGACCGCAATCGCAAGTCCGCCCTGGTCGTGAATCGCCGCAATCAAATCGTTGGGCGTCAGGTTGGGCGCGATCGGCTCGTGAATGTTCACGCCGATTATCGCGCTGCCGCCGACGTCGAACGCGCCGCCCGAAATGAAAAGAATGTCGTCGGTGAATCCCGCAATTCCGAAATCGGCGCCGCCCGGCCGGACGCGATCGGCAAGGAAAATGAAGTCGATTTGCGCGGTCTTCGCGAGATTCGCGATTGCGGATTCATCCATCCCCGACGATTTGATCGGCAGATCGACAATCCCGCGATAATCGTGGAAACCGGGAAACTCCGGCGCTCCCTGGATGTATCGCGCGGGTGGAAGGTCAGTGCTGGGCAGCGGCGAGCTGCATCCCGTGAGAGCCATCACAATCGTTAGAATGGAACACTGAAAAAAACGCCGCATCAGAGGATCGAGCGTCCCTGCGCGCCGTCCACCGGGATGTTCGCGCCCGTAATCCAGCTCGCGCGCGGCGACGCGAGCATCACGACCGCGTACGCGACTTCGTCGGGCCGGCCCAGGCGTCCGCCCGGCATCTCGTGGCTGATGAATTCTTTCTCGAAGGCGGGATTCTCGCGAAAGCGCCGCTCCCAGTTGCCGCCCGGCGCGAGGATCGAGCCGGGTGCGATCGTGTTGACGCGGATATTTTTCGGCGCGAATTCGCGCGCGAGCATCTTGGTGAACGAATGCAGCGCCGCCTTCGACGCGTTGTAGGTCAGCGGCCCGCCCGCCTCGCGGCCATAGATAGATCCAATATTGATGATCGAGCCGCCGCCGCGCTGCTCCATGTGCGCGGCGCACAGGCGCGCGAGCCGCACGGGAGCGAACAGGTTGAGATCGAATTGCTCCTGCCACGCGGACTCGGGCAGGTCGGCGATCGCGCCCGGCCGCGCCGCGCCCGCGTTGTTGACGAGCACGTCGATACCGCCGAATTTCTCGACGGTCTCGTCCACCCATCTCTGCGCGTCGTCCGGCTTGGTCACGTCGCCGACGAAGCCCATCGCCGAGCTCGCCTTGGATAGCGCAGCGACCGTTTCGTGCAACGTCTCTTTCGTTCGCGCGCATACGCTGAGGTACATCCCCTCGTCCGCGAGCGCATGCGCCATCGCGCGGCCCAACCCGCGGCTGGCGCCCGTGACCATCGCGACTTTCCCGGTCAAACCCAAATCCATGTTGAAACTCCTAATGTGCGCATCCGCGATTCCCATTCATTTACCAGACGCGGGTTGTGCGCATGAAGAGGAGTCAGAGGCAGGTTGACTCTGACCCGAGGCGGACCTATCCTCGATAGGCTAAACACCGGACGCACGGAGGACTATGGAAATTCGGGTCGAAGGCTCTCTTGATCAGGCGATGCGCGTGCTCAAACGCAAGCTGGCCAAGGAGGGCGTCTTCAAAGAAATGAAGAAGCGGGCTTTTTACGAGAAGCCCAGCGTCCGCCGCAAGCGCAAACGATCCGAGGCCCAGCGCCGCCGCCGCAAAGAACAGCGCCGCCGTCGCGCGTCCGCCATGTAATCAAAGAATTTCTGACTGCGAATCAGGTGCTGGAGAAATCCAGCACCTTTTCTTTTTTCAGTGAATCCGCGCTGTGCTCTTCGCCGGAGGAAATTTCCCTCCGGCCTGCGATGTAGCTCAGGCCGGCAGTGGGCGCCAAGTGAAGATTACCTGACCGCCTGCGACGTAACAGTCCATATCATAATGAGGCAGGCCCGCTTCAGTGCGGTGGAGACGAAAATTCTCGACCGCGCGATGCAGCGCGTCGGGCGTCAACGTTCCATCGACGCACTTGCCCTCGAGTTGCTGCGCGCGGACCTCGGCGCCCAGGTGCACCGCGACGCATCTGCTCCCGCAATGTTGATCGAGCGGACCGGCGCCCACGCATGAACATCGCAGGCACAACACTACCGGCCCGCGATCGTCGCTGGGCGCGGCGAAGAACTCGCGCTCGAGGCGCTCCAGCCCCATCGCGCATTCGCACCATGCTTCGCGCGCGCGCTCGGCGGAAAAGCGGCGGATGGCGCGGGCCAGCTCGCGCATCAGTGCTTCTTTCGATCGCGGCTCCAGCGCGACGATCGAGTCGTCCTCGATCCGCATCGAGGAGCCAAGCTGCTCGGCCAGGAAATGACGCAGGTTGATCGGCAGGCGGCTGCCGAGATGCAGACGCTGGGTCTCGAACGGCGGCGGCGCCTCGATTGGCGCGCTGCGCGACGGACGCGAGAACGTCCGCGGACTGCCGAATACCGATAGTGATTGCAGACGCTCCAACGGCGACGGCGCGCCGTAGGCAAATCGCGATGCGTGGGCGCGTCGATGAACCACGGGTCCGTTTCTCACAGTCTCAACCTCCCAGGGCTTCGAGTTCCGGTCGGCGTGCCGCGCGCGCGGTCTTACCGCCGGACACCGTCAGGGGCCGTCGGATGAATATTTCCAATTTCGAATTGTAACTGTCAGTGACGTGCGAAAAATCGATTCGGCGAGAACGGGAATCGGGTCTGGCTACCGCAGCGCCGCGCCAATAATGCCGACAGCGGCGTCCGGCGGCGCCTACTTCAGGGCTGCCAGATCGAAAAGTGCCAAAACAGACTTGCGCCATGCGCACCGGCTCTTTTCATCGGACCATCAGCCCAGCTCAGCATCTAGCGATGCCCGCCCGCTTGCCCAACAACACCTCAATCCCAAGCAGCGGCTCGATGGATATGCGCGCGTCGATCGGGCTGTCAAATCCCCCGACTTGGCCGTTGCGATCCGCGCGACGTTTTCAGACCATCAAGAGTAACGATCAGTAAGGACGGCATCTTAATTAGCGCGCGTACCGTGGTCGGGCAACATCATTTGACCGATTAAGATCCGACTGGAAACTTGACAACCGGTGGCCCAAGTGCCCTTTTTCACGTGCGCTCAACTCGCCGCCACAGCCGCAAAATGAGGTGTGCTAATGAGCTTCAATCTCGAATTCGATACCCCCATCTGCAATCGGCTCGGAATCCAATATCCCGTGTTTCAAGCGGGGATGGGCTTTGTTGCGCATGCGGAGCTGGCGGCCGCGGTCTCCAACACGGGAGGACTCGGATGCGTTGGGTCGGGATCGATGAGCGGCGAGAATTAAGAGAACAAATCCATCGGTGGAAGGTGCAATAGCCGCCAAACCGCCTCGTCGTCTAAGGCGAGGATTTCATTCTTACATTTTTTTCTCAGTGGCCGGCCTCGGCCGGAATATTGCGCATGTCGCGCTTCAGGAAGAAGAACGTCGGCACCAGCACCAGCATCAGCACGCCCAGGATTCGGTAGATGTCGTTGAACGACAGCATCATCGCCTGCCGCTGCACCATCCCGTAGAGCATCATCAGGCCGTGCTTGTGTCCCATCGCGAATTCATTGCCCAGGTTAAGGCCGCCGGGCGCCTTCATATGCGGGAGGGTAAAGACCGTGATGTGCTCGACCAGGTAGCTCTGATTGACCTGCTGGCGATGTATCAGCAGCGTGGTCAAGTACGATGTGCCGATCGCGGCGCCCAGGTTGCGCGTGACCGCAAAGAGACTCGCCGCGCGCCCCATCTTGAATTTTTCCATCGAGCTGAGCGCCGCCGCCGACAGGCCCGGGAATATCAACCCGGTGCCGACTCCCTGAATCACCGTGGGCCACACGATTCGCCGCACGTCCGAGGCGAGATTCAGCCCCGACATCTGCCACATCGCGACCGCGACCAGGACGAAGCCGATGCCGACCAACGGCCGGATGTCGCCGCCGCGGCGCGCGATCGTTCCGAGCACAATCATCGAGAACATTGTGCCGAAGCCGCGCGGCGCCATCACCAGTCCCGCCTTCGACGCCGTGTAGCCGAGCGTCTCCTGCAGAAAAATCGGATTCAGGATCGCGGTGCCGTAGAGCGTGAAGGTCAGAAAAATTACCAGCGTCACCGGCAGCGTGAAGTTCATGTTCTCCAGAATCGAGAGATCGACGATCGGGTCCTCGGTGTGCAGCTCGTGATAGACCAGCACCGCAAGCGAGATGAGCGCGGCGGCCGTGCAGTAAACCACCCACGGACTGGTGAACCAGTCGGCCCGCTCGCCGCGATCGAGCACGATTTCGCCCAGGCCGAGCGTGACGAACAGGCACGCGATGCCTAGCAGATCGACGCGCCCGCGCCGCAGGTTGCGCATGTACGACGGGTCGTCGACGAAACGATAGACCATGAATGCCGCCAGCGTCCCGATCGGCACGTTGATATAGAAATTCCAGCGCCAGGTCCACGCGTCGGTGATATAGCCGCCGATCGTCGGCCCCATGATCGGCGCGACCATCATCCCGATACCCCACACCGCCATCGCCATCGCCTGCTCGCGCGGCGGAAACGTCTCCATCAGGATCGCCTGCGACAGCGGCATCATCGCCGCGCCCGCCGCGCCCTGCATCAGGCGGAAAAACACGATCTGGTTGAGCGATTGCGCCACGCCGCACAGCGCCGACGACACGATAAACATCGTGATCGACGCGACGAAGTAGCGCTTGCGCCCGAAACGCTCGGCAATCCACCCGGTCATCGGGATCATGATCCCCGCCGCGACCAGGTACGACGTGACGACCCACGCGATTTCGTCGACGCTCGCGGAGAAGCTGCCCTGCATATGCGGCAGCGAGACGTTGACGATCGAGCTGTCGAGCACCTCGAGCACGGTGCCGAGCATCACGGAGAACGCGATCACCCACTTACGCGTCGAGGAAAACTCGTGAAGTGCGGGTTGAACGAGCGGTTTAGGCGCAACAGCCATCCATGGAATCCTCGCTCAGGCTACAAAGACGAGGGCGTCGATGCAAAAGACTAGGAGGGGGCGGGCGGTCAGCGCAACGGATTGAACGAACTTTATTGAACGTGAAACCCGCGATAGGTTTCACGCTTCCTTCGGCAGGGATGACCCCTGCACCCAACGTAATAGAAATCGGAGACTCGGCTTGAAAATGATTGTTCCCCTTCCCGCGCGGGAAGGGGTCAGGGGTTAGGTTGCTCGCGTAACCACGACACTCGCCCCAGAACCTGAGAGCGAAATGGCGTCCTCGCCATTTCGAGATTCGCGTTCTCTGGACACCGGGTGCAGGGGTCACCCCTGCCGAAGGAGGTGCGGAACCCACCGCGGGTTCCGCTACAATCAAGTTCCCCTTCCCCGCGCCCCCGCGCATAGTAACTCAAGCGCATGACTGCCCTCCCGCCGGGCCCCAACCTCTTCGCGACTTTCGATTTCGTCCGCAATCCATTCCGCTTCCTCGACACCTGCGCGCGGCGTTACGGCGATTGGTTCACGGTTAAGGTGCCGGGAGTCGCGCCGTTCGTCTTCACCAGCGACCCCGCGGCGGTGCGCGAGGTGTTCCTCGGCGACCCCGACGCGCTTCATGCCGGCGAGGCGAATCGTCCGCTCGGCGCGTTCATGGGCGAGCGTTCGTCGCTGTTCCTCGACGGTGTCGAGCATATCCGCCAGCGCCGGATGCTGTTGCCTGCATTTCATGGCGAGCAGATGGCCGCGCACGCCGATGCGATGCGCACGGCGGCCGACACCGCAATCGCCTCATGGCCTATCGGGCAGCCGTTCCCGATTCATCCGCAGATGCGCGCGATCACATTCGAGACTATCATCCGTACGGTTTTCGGATTCGAAGACGATGCCGCCGGCGCCGAACTCCGCGCTTCACTGAAAAAACTATTCGCGTTGTACTCGAGCAAACTCGGCACGCTGTTCAGCCTGCCCGCGATGCGCCTCGACGCCGGCCCGTGGAGCCCGTGGGGACGCGCCGTCAGGCTGACGCGCCAGATCGATTCGATCCTGTACGCGGAATTCGCTCGCCGCAGAAAAGAAGGCGTCGAGGGCCGCGCGGACGTCCTCTCGATGCTGCTTCAAGCGCGCTACGAAGACGGCCAGCCACTCCCCGATAACGTCATCCGCGACGAGATGTACACCCTGATGCTCGCCGGCCACGAAACCACGGCCGCCACGATAGCGTGGGTGATCAACCGCCTGCTCACGAACCCCGCCGTGATCGAACGCGCGCGCGCAGAGGTTTTTTCGGTACTGAACGGCGCACAACTCGAGGCATCTCATGTTGGCAAATTGAGGTACGTGGAGGCTGTAATCAACGAGACGATGCGCCTGGACCCGGTAATCCCGAACTTCGCCCGCACCCTAACGCGCCCTCTAACAATCGCAAGCCGCGATCTACCCGCAGGCGTAACCATCGCCCCATGCATCTACCTGGTCCATCGCCGCCCCGAACTCTGGCCAACCCCCGACCAATTCAACCCCGACCGATTCCTCGAATCCCGCCAACCCCCCCACACCTTCATCCCCTTCGGCGGCGGATCGCGGAGATGCCTAGGCGCCGCCTTCGCAACGTACCAAATGAAGATAGTGATAGCGGAAGTTCTGAAGAACGTGGAATTGAAACATGTGGAAGGCTACACAGCGAGGACGACTCGCAAAGGTATCGCATTCGCGCCGAGCGAGCGGCTGCCGGTCATCGCTACGGCGCGCACGACGCAAGCGTAAACACGATTTAATACAGAATCGTAGCGCAGTCAGGGGACAATCACTTTCCTGCTTGTTTCAACCAATATGAGCCGCATCTAGCTGTGACTTCTGCATCGTGAAAGTGTTTGTCGCAGAACGCGCGTATGAGGTCTTTTCTAAGAAAGCGGAACACGCTACAGCATCCAAATGACAGGCCGATAAATGAGTGCAGATATTCTCGGTCAAGTAATCCTTGCAGCTCGAAGTGTCGGACTCGCAGATACGGATGCAGACTCGGATCTGGAGAGTGTTTGAAGACGACCCCAACGGATGCCGGTCCGGGTACCATTAAGAACTCATTCGTCTGCGGGTGTTGCAGAACAGTAGTGGAAAACAACTCGGCTACCGTTTTGATCTCGTCGCAGCTTTCCACCTTGAAGAAGGAAGCCTCAACGTCACCCTTACGAATCAGATCTTCGACAGCAGTTGCGATCTGTAATGGATCGTTGGGATCGCGGTTCAGCCAAGACGATCCCTGTCCTCGCCGCATCCACATCCTCGGGCCTGCTCTTAACCTGATTTACCTTGCTGCTCCTCCAAGAAACAGCGGAGATCAGGATCTTGCTCGGCAGCTAGCGCCCGCTTGGAAAAATCGACAGGATCTGAAAGCAAAGAAATGCATTGATATGCAGCTTCTC
>JBOHWI010000288.1:0-5058 GCA_050736675.1 Binatus sp. (SeqCode) | reverse complement strand
GGATCTGGTCGCGCAGTGTTAGTCTTTCAAGATTTTGTGGATTGATTCGAGGTCGCGGCGTACCTCGTTCAGGACGCGGCGGGCTTGACCGTCGATTGCCGGGGGCTGTGACGTTGCGCGCTCCGGTGACGCAGGCGCCGGCTTGGCGACGGGCTTGCCGCGCATCAGCGCTTCGATACCGAATTCCTTGATGTGCTTGTTGGCGCCGACGATGGTGAAGCCTTCGTCGTGCAGCAGGCGCTTGATGAGGCGCAGCACGTCGAGATCCTTCTCCTGGTAGAAGCGATGCTTGGTGCGCGTATGCTTGGGTTTCAGGAACGGGAACTGCGTTTCCCAGAAGCGCAGCACATAAGTCTCGACGCCCAGCGCTCGCGCCGCTTCGCCGATCTTCAGGCCGCGCTCCGGAATCGTCGCGGCCGCAGCAGACTTTCGCGGCGCAGGCTTTCGGCGCCGAACCGGTGACTGACGTGCCATCGGCGTCAATGCTCGGGCTTGACGCCGTTGTTGACGCGGTCCTTCAAAACCTGGCTCGGCTTGAAGGAGAGGACGACGCGGGATTCGATCGTGATCGGCTCGCCGGTTTGCGGATTGCGCCCGCGCCGCGCGTGCTTGTGATTGACTTGGAATGTGCCGAAGCCGGAGACCTTCACTTTCTCACCGTGGCGCAGGGAGTCCCTGATGATCGCGAATACCGCTTCGACCACTTCACAGGCTTCCTTCTTGGAGGAGCCTACCCGCTCGTAGATCAGATCCACAAGATCGGCTTTAGTCATGCCCTGCGGCGTAACGATCCCCACCCGCTCGCGTTAGGCACGCTTTACTGCCGCAACTCCGCCCCCAACCGCGTCAGCGCCTGCTCGACTAATACGGCGTGGATGCGATTAACCTCGTCATCAGTCAGCGTGCGATCCTTTGCACGGTAACGACAAGCCAACGCAACACTCTTCTTTCCGGCGGCGACTGCGGTCCCCTCGTACACGTCGAACACTGCGACGCTCTCCAGCAGCGACGCGCCGCACTCCCGAATGGTTTTCACTACCATATCCGCCGGGAAATTCCGATCCAGTACGAGGGCCAAATCGCGCCTGATTGCGGGAAATTTCGGCGGCGGCTGGAACGTTTTGCGCGGCGAGAAACCATAAGAAATGAGACTACTCAAGTCAAGTTCGCAGACCGCGCAGGGATCCTTCAGATCGAGGCGCATCGCTTCCGCCGGATGCAGCTCGCCGATCAAACCGATTGGCGCATTATCCAACATAATGATAGCGCTGCGGCCGGGATGCAGGAACGGCGCATCGGCCGGCTCGATCGCCTTGAACGCCACCCGCGGCGAGATTCCGATCGCGTCGAAGTACGTCTCGAGGATTCCCTTGATCGAAAAGAATCCCGCCGCGACGCTGCGCTCGCCGATTGCGGAGATGGCGTAAGGTCCGTAGCTGACGGCGGCGAGGTGCAGATGTTCGGTCGCGATATCGCCGTCCATGCTAAACGTCTTGCCGATCTCAAACGCATGAAAGGCGTGCGCCTCGCGATTCAAATTGAATCTGAGCGAGGTGATGAGGCCCGGCATCAGGCTCACGCGCAGCTCGCTCAGTTCCGCCGACAGAGGATTAGAAACTTTGACGGCGCGCGCCGCGGCTCGAATCCCGGAAAAGCGCGCGTTGTCGGCCGGCGCGATGAACGCGATGGTCGCGGCCTCGGTCAGGCCGCATCCCAGCATCACCTCGCGCGTGCCCTTGACGAACTCGCGCTCGCGATTTACGGGAGCGAGAGCCGCCACGCGTGGCGGCAGCAGCGCGGGAATGTCTTCAAGGCCGCCCAGGCGTGCGACTTCCTCGATCAGGTCGGCCTGCTCGAGCAGGTCGGAGCGGAACGACGGTGGCACTACTGCGAGCACGCCCTTGGCGCGCGTGCTTACTTGCGCGCCGAGCGATTTGAGGCGGCTGCGGGCGACCCCGGGCGGAATCGAGGCGCCGAGCAGCGATTCCATGGCGCCGAGATCGAGCGCAATCTCGCGCGGCTCGGCTTTGCGCGGCTCGAGGTCGACGTACGGCTACGCCTCGCGACCGCGCGCGATTCTGCGGATCAGCTCGGCGGCGCGAATCAGCGCACCGACTTGTCCGGAGCGATCGATGCCGCGCTCGAAGCGGTAACTCGCCTCGCTGCGCAAACCCAGGCGCCGCGCCGTGCGCGCCACCGTCATCGGCTCGAAGTACGCGCTCTCGAGCAGAATTGTGGTTGTCGGATCGCTTACTTCGGAGTTGAGTCCGCCCATCACGCCCGCGATCGCCAGCGGCTTGTCGCCGTCCGCGATCAGTAGGTCGTTGGGATCGAGCGTGCGCGCGACGTTGTCGAGCGTCACGAACTCGCGCGTTTCGCCGGCGCGGCGGACGATGATCTTTCCGCCGGCGATTTTGGCGTAGTCAAATGCGTGCAAGGGTTGCCCGAGTTCGAGCATCGCGTAGTTGGTCGCGTCAACGACGTTGTTCAGCGAGCGCATCCCGCACAGTTCCAGCCGCCGTTTCAGCCATGCGGGCGAAGGACCGATCTTGATCCCGGTCATCGCGAGCGCGGCGTAATGCGGGCACAGATCGGGCGCGTCGATCGAAACCGAAACGGTAATCCGCGCGCCGTCGGGCGAGCCGGCGGAATGTGCCGCGCGCAGCCGGGGCGCGCGTAACCTGCCGGCGAACAGCGCGGACACTTCCCGTGCGAGGCCGAGAATCGACAGGCAATCTCCCCGATTCGGCGTGATTTCGACGTCGAGCACGGTGTCGTCGAGGTGCAAGTACGCGGCCACGTCGCCGCCGAGGCGTGCGTCCGTGCCGAGCGCAAGAATCCCCGCGTGATCCTGCGACAGGCCCAGTTCGCGTTCCGAACAGAGCATCCCCTCGGAACGCACGCCGCGGATGACGGCTGCCTCCAGCGGCGGCTCCTTGCCCAGATGCGCGCCGACGAGCGCGAGCGGCGCGATCATCCCGGCTTTAACGTTGGTCGCGCCACACACGACTTTGAATTTTCCTTTTTCGCCCGCATCGACCTCGCAGAGATTCAGCCGGTCCGCATTGGGATGCTTCTCGACGTTGATGACCCGCGCGGCGTACACGCCCGCGAATCCCGGCGTAAGTTTCTCGACGCTCTCGACCACCAGCCCTGCGTAACTTAGGCGCCGCGAAATTTCCTCGACCGGCGCATCGACGCTGACGAAGTCGCGCATCCAACTGAGCGGCAGCTTCATCGCACACCTCCGCTGAGCGCTGGAAACTGTCCCAGGAAGCGAAGGTCGTTCTCGAAGAACAGGCGCATGTCGTCGACGCCGAGTTTCAGCAAGCCCGTGCGCTCGACGCCCATGCCGAACGCGAAGCCCTGGTACTCGTCGGGGTTGTACTCGACCGCGCGCATCACGTTCGGGTGAATCATTCCGCAGCCGAGCACTTCCGTCCATCCGGAATGCTTGCAGACCGGGCAGCCGGCGCCGTCGCATAGCAGGCAATGCATATCGAGCTCGGCGCTCGGCTCGGTGAATGGAAAATAGCTGGAGCGAAAGCGCACCGCGGTCGCGCCGAAAAACGCGCGCGTGAATTCCGTCAGCACGCCCTTAAGATGAGCCATTGTGATACGCCCGCGCTTGTCGACCATGAAGCCTTCGATCTGCGTGAACATCGGCGACGCGCGCACGGACAGGTCGTCGCGCCGGTAGCATCGCCCCGGACAAACGACCGCCAGCGGCGGCCGCCGTTTCTCCATCACGCGAATCTGGCCGTTCGACGTATGCGTTCGCAGCAGCATCCCGCCGTCGACGTAAAATGTATCCAGCATGTCGCGCGCGGGATGATGCGGCCGGAAGTTGAGCGCCGCGAAGTTGTGAAAATCGTCCTCGATATCCTGCGTCAGCGCGACTTCGAAGCCCATCGACTCGAAGATTTCCAACATTTTTTCGAAGATGTCGGTGATCGGATGTACGTGTCCGCGCGCGATACGCATGCCGGGCAGCGTCACGTCGAGACGTTTTTCATTGAGCGATTTGCTCAGCCCAGCGGCTTTGACTTTTTCAGTGAGCGCTTCGATGCGCGCTTCGACTTCGCGCTTGATCTGATTGATGAGCTGGCCAACTGCGGGCCGCTCGGCATTCGGCACCTCGCGCATCCCGCGCATGATCTCCGTCAGCTCGCCGGAGCGGCCGAGCACGCGCACGCGCACCGCTTCGATTTGCGCTTCGCCGGCGTCGTCGCCGAGTTCGGCCATCGCGCGCCGCCTGATTTCCTCTAGTTGTTCTTTCATCGGGATCCCCGAACTCTCCTCCGCAATGTTGCACGGACGCTGAAAACAAAAAACCACGTGGGCGATTACCCACATGGTCTTTCTGGTGCGCGGCGCGCTTGAACGGCGCGGCTTATGCTGCTTTTAAGCCGAGCGCGCTCTTGGCGGTGCGCACCAGTTCGGTAAACAATGCGTCGCGCTCCTGCGCGAGCTTCGCGAGCATCTTGCGATCGACCTCGACGCCCGCCTTCTTGAGCCCGTTCATCAGCGCGCTGTACGAGATTCCGCTTTCGCGCGCGAGCGCGTTGATGCGCGCGATCCAGAGCGTGCGATAGTCGCGCTTCTTCGCCTTGCGATCGCGATAGGCATAGGTCAGGCCCTTCTCGAGCGTCGAGCGGGCCTGCCGGTAGAGTTTGCGCCCGCCGACGAAACCGGAGGCGAGCTTGAGTTGACGCTTATGACGGCGGCGCGTCTTGGGTCCGCCTTTGGCGCGAGGCATCGGAGTGCAGTCCTTCCTTGATAGATAGTTCGGTTAAGCTATTGGGCCGCTCTCACGCGTACGGCATCATCACGAGAACTCGTTCGGCGTCGGCCCTTCGCAAAATACCGGTCTTGCGCAGGCGCGCCTTCTGCTTCGGATTCTTGGCCGAAAACATGTGGCGGGCATACGCGTGTTTGAATTTAACCTTGCCGCTCTTGGTCACGGTGAAGCGCTTGGCGGCGGTCCGGCTGGTCCTGATTTTCGGCATGACTATCGTCGCTTCCTGAAATTTTCTCTTTTCCCGAGCTATCGCGGCG
>JBOHWI010000287.1:0-2310 GCA_050736675.1 Binatus sp. (SeqCode) | reverse complement strand
ATCCTGATCGTTCCGTCGTACCGGATTATTTCGCGGCGCGGAGCCGGAATTTGGGTATCGAGACTTCATCGCTGAGTTTTTCGAACACGACTTCCACCGGCATTCCGCACCGAATGTCGTGCGGCTTGACGCCAAGCAGGTTCGAAATGAATTTGCATCCTTCCTCGAGCTCGACGACCACCACCGCGTACGGCACCTCGCCGGCAAAGCCCGGGTGATAGAGCTGATGCATGATGTTGAAGCTGAAGACTTCGCCGCGGCCGCTGACGGGGACCCATCGCGAGGAGGTCGAATTGCACCTGGAGCACAGGTCGTGGGCGGGGAACCGGAGCGTGCCGCAACTGTCGCACTTTTGGACCATCAGGCGGCCGGCGCGGGCGCCGTCGAAGAATTCGCGCAGCTCGGGGGTGATGGCCGGTACGGGTTTACTGATTTCAGGCATCGCAGTTGGGCTTATATAAGGGTTAGATGAACTGGCGTTTAAAATGATTGAAACGATACTATATCACACCACAAGCAGTGACAGCGCGACTCGCGGTTAATGTTAGGGTTGGCTACCAAGTACAAGGGTTGAATGCGTAGCGAGGATACCGCCGTTGCCGGAAACGAGTCCAACGTCGTGTTTGGGCACCTGGCGGCGTCCGCCGTCACCGCGCATCTGCACGATTGCCTCGGCCACGGGGGTCATCCCCCACATGTAGAAAGAGCTTAGCTGGCCGCCGCCGGTATTGACGGGGAGCGCGCCGCCGGGGGCGACCGCGCCGCTGGCGACGAACGGGCCGCCCTCGCCTTTTTTGCAGAAGCCGTAGTCCTCGAGCGTGACCAGCACCGTGAAGGTGTAACAGTCGTATAGCTCGCAGAAATTGACGTCGTCGAGGTTGATTCCCGCCATCTTGAAGGCGGTCTGCTTGGCGATTGGCGCGCCGGAGACGAGGGTCTCGAGCGGGTCGCCGCCGGGATGGCCCTGGCCCATCCCCAGAATGTACACGGGCGGGCGCTTGAGGGTCTTCGCGCGCTCGGCCGAGGTCACGATAACCGCGAGGCCGCCGTTGGAAACGAGGCAGCAATCGTAGAGATGGAACGGTTCAACGACCCATCGCGAGGCGTGGTAGTCGGCGAGCGTCATCGGGGTGTCGTGGAACTGGGCGACGGGGTTCAAGTTGGCCCAATCGCGCTCGGAGACGGCGACAGCGCCAAGGTGGTCGTTGGTGGTGCCGTACTTGTACATGTGGCGCTGGGCGACGAAGGCGTACTGGGCATTGACGCCATACTGGCCGTAGTGCGCGTTGAGGCCCTGGGCGAAGCCGTAGGACGCGGCCGAGCCGGCGACGGCGCGCTTGTTGGGCGACGGCGGACGCAGGGGAGCGTCGGCGAATACGCAGGCGACGACTTCGGCCATACCGGCGTCGATAGCCTGCGCGGCATGCATGACCATCGCGGCGGCAGTCGCGCCGCCGAGGTTCATCGTCGCGGTCAGGCGCAGGTCGCGGAGGCCCATCGCGTTCTGGACGGAGGTCGACGCCATCGGATTGTTGAACCAGGTGATTCCCGGATTGACGAGCAAGCCGTCGAGATCGGAGCGATTGAGGCCGGCGTCGTCGAGGGCGAGATTGACGGCCTCGGCCGCGAAGCCGACCGGTCCCGGATGATCGAAGTTTTTGCCCATCCGGGTCTGGCCGAGGCCGGCGATAGCGCATTTAGCTCTTAAAGACATAGCGCCTACTCTCTTACGCTTTTTCGGGGAAGGCTTCTAGCGGCTCGCGTGGAGGGAAGGGTAGATCACTTTATCGTATGTGAAACCCGCGGTGGGTTTCACACTTCCTTCGGCAGGGGTGACCTCCTTCGGCTTCGCTCAGGACAGGCTCTGCACCCAGTGATAAGAAAGATGCGCGACGGGGGAGGCGGCTCGTTCAGCCGGTGTAGGTTGCGATCCACCAGGTGTTGCCGAACGAGTCTTTCACGCCGGCGCCGCGCTCCTGGTAGGGCTTGTCTTCGGGGGCCGCAATCGACGTTGCGCCGGCGGCAAGCGCGCGCTGGTAGGCCGCGTCCACGTCCTCGACGTATACGTAGACGGCGGCTTGCGGGGCGCCGGGATGCGGCGGGTCGCCGACTTCCATCACAAATATCGAGTCGCCGATTTTCGCCTCGATATGAAAACCGTTGTTGCCGGTTTTGTCGCGCTCGATTTCCACCGCACCAAAGGCATGTTTCACGAATTCCGGCATATCCAGATGGCCGTGCAAATAGGGGCGGACGCTACCGACACCGTGGCGGATGTGTTTGGTGGTGGCTGCACTCATGGCTGTACTC
>JBOHWI010000286.1:0-2337 GCA_050736675.1 Binatus sp. (SeqCode) | reverse complement strand
CATGCGGTCGCGCGTGACTTTGGCGATGATCGACGCTGCCGCGATGCAGAAACTTTTGCGATCGCCGCCGACGATTTTCGTCTGCGGCAGTTCGAGGCTCGGGATCAGGCGTCCGTCAACCAGCACGTGGCCGGGGGTGAGGCTCAAGGCGGACAGCGCGCGCCGGCTCGCGGACATGGTGGCCCAATAGATGTTGAGGCGATCGATTTCGTTGACCTCGGCGACGCCGACGCCGACGGCGATGGCGCGCTCGCGGATGGGCGCGAACAATTCCTCGCGCTGTTCGTGGGTCAACTGCTTGGAATCGTGCACGCCGCTGATGAAGGTTTCGGGCGCGAAGACGACTGCGGCGGCGACTACCGGACCCGCCATCGGGCCGACGCCAGCCTCGTCGACGCCGGCGACCGCGTCGATGCCGAGTTTCCACAGCCGTCGTTCGTAGCGCAGGTCGGGCCGCTTGCTCATCGTGACTATGCCATCCGCTTGAGACGCGCCTTGCGAATCGTCTCGGCCGCATTGTCGGGATCGAAGATGTCGTTGAGACGGATGGCATAGTCGGCGCTGGCCGCCGAAGCGATCGTGACGTCGCCCAGTCCGATCATCCGCTGAAAGACCCGCTTGGCGACCTCGACCGAGCGGATATCCGCCAGCTCCATCTCACGCCGGCGCGACGCGGCCAGCCCGCGCTTTTCGATCAAGCGATCGGAGGTGAGACTCCAGCTCACGGAGCGGGAGCGAATCATCGTGACGAGTATCGCGAGCACGCCGAGGCCGATTATCGAGAAGCAAACCTGTATCGGTCGGTATTTCATGTAGAGCAGCAGGTACCCGCCGTACGCGACGATCGCGCCGCCGATGAGAAAGCCCTGGGCGTAGTACCATAGCGAAGGGCGATATTGGGCCAGCGCGTACTCGCGCACCGAGGCAGGCTTGGGCGCGTACATCCGCGTACCGCAGCGTGAACAGAAGGCGGCGCCTTGCTGGGTATCGCTACCGCACTGGGGACATCTCATCGCGCGCCCGCCTCTGCCACCGCATCGGGAAGAAAACTAGTCGCTGCGATTATGATGATGCGCGCGGCGGCGCGTCAATGCAGCGCCGCAACTGGCCGGAATCGATGAGTTCGTGGTAGTCAGTTTTTATGAAATTTGGATTGTTCGGAATCAACAACGGACCGTGTGCGTTTCCCAAATCCGCCGCCGCCGTCGCGCGTGCGGCCGAAGACGCGGGCTTCGAGAGCCTGTGGACGGGCGAGCACGTGATACTGCCTGACCCGCAAGCGCCGCCGTCGCCGGTGCCCGCGGACTACCCAATGCTCGATCCCGCCATCGCGCTGGCGTTCGTCGCGGCGCATACGACGAAGATTCGGCTCGGTACCGGCATCATCATACTGCCGCAGCGCAATCCGGTGGTGTTGGCCAAGGAGCTCGCTTCGACCGACGTGCTGTCGAATGGGCGGCTGATTTTCGGAATCGGCGTCGGCTACCTGAAGCCCGAGTTCGACGCGATCGGTGCGCCGTTCGACCACAAGGGCGCGCGCTCCGAGGAATGGCTGGCGGCGATGATCGCGCTGTGGTCGATGCCGAAGCCGGAGTTCAGCGGTAAGTGGATCGCGTTCAAAGGCGTCAATGCGATGCCGCGGCCGGTGCAGAAACCGCATCCCGAGATTGTCTTCGGCGGGCACACCAGGGAAGCATTCAGCCGGGCGGCGCGGCTCGCCAAGGGATGGTACGGGTTTGCGCAAGACCTGGACTCGACGGCGAAGTGCGTCGAGGGTTTGCGGGCCGCATGCAAGGCGGCGGGCCGTCGCTTCGAGGAGCTCGAGATAAGTATCACGCCGAGTCCGCGCGTGAAGGTCGATCGCGATACGGCGAAGCGTTACGCCGACTTGGGCGTGAGCCGGCTGATTTTGCTGCAGCGCGGCGCGGACGAAGCGGCACTGCTCGAAGGCGTTCGCGAGGTGGTACGCGAGCTAATCGGGAAGGTCTGAATCGGCGGGATTCGGCGTGTCAACTCATAGTTAGCAGCATTCGAGGGCGGTCAAAACCGGACAAGCTATGTCTCGGGCGCGCGACGGTGTGCCTTGATGAGTCGCGTTCTCTGCGGCACCGGCATTTTTCGGTCGCACCGGCAATATCCTACCGTCTGCGGCGGTCAATCGTCGTCGCAGACCGCTTTATTCGAGTGACATTTGGGCCCGCGTCCTCTCGGCACGCAGCTTGCGTTAAGGCCTCTCAGGGTGCGCGTGAGTAGTCGCACCAATCAAAAAAAGGAATCTGAAAAGGGGAGCTGACAGATGCTGAAGAATGACAGCAGTCACGTACTGACGGTCAAAGA
>JBOHWI010000285.1:0-4434 GCA_050736675.1 Binatus sp. (SeqCode) | reverse complement strand
GGGAATCGATCCGCGCCTGCGCACGCGCATCTTCGAGCCGTACTATTCGAGCAAAAAGGGCGGCACCGGGCTCGGCCTGGCGATCGTTTCCGCAGTCGTCACCGACCATCGCGGTTTCGTGCGAGTGATCGACAACCAGCCGCGCGGAAGTAGATTCGTGCTCGAATTTCCTGTAAAAGACCTACAATTCGCAAAGGCTACCGGCTGATGCGACCCTCACCGCGTTGGCAAAAGCCCAACGCGATCTCCGGAGAAAATCTGACGTGAATGAAACCGTGCTGGTGGTGGATGATGAGGAGCGGATTCGGTCGTCGTTGCGCGGAATTTTGAGTGACGAAGGCTTTCGGGTCGTCGATACCGGCCACGCGCCGGGCGTGATGGACCTGATCGCGCGCGAGAGTCCCGCGATCGTCCTGCTCGACGTCTGGATGCCCGAAGTGGACGGAATCGAGTTGCTGCGGAGGATCAAATCCGAGCAGCCACGCGTGCCGGTCATCATGATTTCGGGCCACGCCAACATTCAGAGCGCGGTTGCGGCTACCAAGCTCGGCGCCGCCGATTTCATTCAGAAGCCGTTCTCGGTCAGCGGACTGCTCGCGTCGATCGGCCGCGCGCTCGAAGGCGATTCCGCCGGGCCTGATCCGTCCAGCGCGCGCGGCATGAGCGCCGAAGTCCGCGCCGCCGGCCGCAAAGCAATCCGCGCCGGCGCGATTGCGCAGCGAACCGTCGCGCGCTCGATCGTGATGGGCGGGCAGGGCCTTCACACCGGTCTCAAGACGGGAGTCATACTGCATCCCGCGGCGGCAGGATTTGGAATCGTGTTCACCTCGCTCGCCGACGAGACCGCCATTCCCGTGCGCTTCGACTACGTAACCGACACCGGCTACAACACCACGCTGACCAGCGGCGGCCGCTCCGTCCGCACTGTCGAGCATCTGCTGTCCGCGCTCCATGCGTTCGGAATTACCAACCTCCTCATCAAGACTGACGACGAAGTTCCCGCACTCGACGGCTCGGCGCTCGAGTTCTGCAAGCAACTGGGCGAAGCGGGACGCAGCGAGCAGGACGCGACCGTCGAACCGATCGCGATCACGCGCAAGATCGCGATCGGCGAAGAAGGCGAGGGCCTCGAGTTCATAAAGGCAGAGCCCGCCGACCATCTGATCATCGACTACACGCTCGACTACCCTAAACCCATCGGACTTCAGCAGTTGCACTTCGAGCTGACTTCAAGCGAGGCGTACATGCGTGAAATCGCGCCGGCACGCACGTTCGGCTTTGTCCACGAGTTCCGCAAGCTTAACCAGTTGGGCCTCGGCAGCGGCGCGCGCCTGGACAACGCGATACTGGTCGACGACGACAAGGTCGTGAACACTACGCTCCGCTTCCCCGACGAATTTGCACGCCACAAGGTGCTCGATCTGATCGGCGACCTCTACCTGCTCGGCCGTCCGCTGCACGCGCACGTAACCGCATCCAAGACCGGCCATTCCGACAACCTCGCGCTGGTAAAAGCGATCCACGCATCGCTGCAGAGCTAAGCAATAAACTGGTTCCGTTTCCCACATTGCGAGGGGTTAGAGGTTAGGTTCCTAAGGCGTGAGCACCAGGTTCCGTCATCTCTCGCGATGAACCTCGAAGGAAAAGTAGCACTCATAACCGGCGCCGGCCGCCGCATCGGACGCGCGATCGCGCTTAGCTTCGCCGACCGCGGCGCTTCGGTCGCGGTCCACTATCGCAGCTCAAAATCCGAAGCGGACGCAGTCGTCGCCGAAATCGGGGCAAAGCAGGGCAGGGCGCAATCCTTCCGCGCCGATCTCGAGCGCATCGCCGAAATCGAGCAACTGGTAGCCGCCGTGCTCGACGCCTTCGGCCGCATCGACATCCTCGTCAACTCGGCCTCGGTCTTTGGGCCAACTCCGCTCGAGCAAATCACCGAGCACGACTGGCACGCTAACCTCGACACCAACCTGAAGGCGCCGTTCTTTCTGTCGAAATACGCGGGCGCTGTGATGCGCCGGCAAGGCGCCGGGAAAATCGTCAACCTGGGCGATTGGGCCGGCATCCGCCCCTACAAGGATTACCTGCCGTACTCGGTGTCGAAGAGCGGCCTCATCGGCCTGACTAAAGCGTTAGCCAAAGAGCTGGCGCCCGAAGTCCAGGTGAACTGCATCGCGCTGGGCATGGTGATGCCGCCCGAGGACTACAGCAAGGAAGAAGTACAGCGCCTGGTAGGTCGCACGCTGACAAAAAAGATGGGCTCGCCGGAAGACGTGGCCCGCGCCGTGATGTTCTTCTGCGAAGGCACCGACTTCGCCACCGGCGCAATCCTGACTCTCGAAGGCGGCCGCCTCCTCGTCTAACACTTTTTTGATGACCGGTTCCCCTTACCATAAATGGGAAGGGGTTAGGGGTTAGGTTGCTGAGACTCGTCTTTCGCCGCACTTTCCTTCGGCAGACTCTTGAACTCGACCTTCGCCCCCTTTGCGATCTTCTTGATCAGCCCCTTCACCACCATGTCCTCATTTTCATCGAGGATGAACATCGCGATCTTGGCCTTCACCTCCGGCAGCGGCGCGATCGTCTCCCCGCGCCGCGCGACCACCTTGATAAAGCTGTACCCAATATTCGACTCGACGATTTGTGTCAGATGCCCGACCGGCGTCGAGAACACCATCTTGTCCACCACCGGCGGCAACTGCCCGGGCCGAAAGTAGCCGAGGTCGCCACCCTTTGCCGCCGACTCCGTGTCCTCTGAGTTCTGTTTGGCGAGCGCGGCGAAGTCCCTGGTCTTCTGCGCTTCCTTGTACAGCTTGATTACTTTGGCGGTCGCCGCTTTCTTCTGCGCATCGGTTGCATTTTTAGGAAACTTCACCGCGATGTGCGCGATTTGCACCTCGCCCGGATCCTTCACGAACAGGTCGCGATGCTCATCGTAGTATTGCTTGATCTGCGCGTCCGTCGGTGGCACGTGATGCGTCCGGAATTCGTCATCGAGCATCTTCTCGATCTCCATCGACCCGCGCACCGCGTTCATTAACTGCGCATCCGGCGCGCCGCCGCTCGTGACCGGCTGGCCACCCGCGCCGGCAACCTGGAACTCGCGCGCACGCTGCGCCACCTCGCCGTCGGGAATCGCGATCTTGCGTTTCTCGGCTTCCTGCAGCAGCAGTTGCCGGTTGATCAGATTCTCGCTCGCGTCGCGAAACACCGCCCTGGACTCTTCGGTGCTGGTCGCGTTGATCATCCGCGCTTCGGTTTTCGCGTAATCGGCTATTTCCGCCGCCGTTATCGGCGCGCCGTTGACTGTCACCACGACCGGATCTTTTGGATTGGGCTTGACCAGCGGCAGGATGCCGAGGAAGCGTTGCTGCCAGCTCAGCCCCGACTCGCCCAGTTGTGCGCGGGCCGGATGTGTGGTTGCAACTGCGACAACAATCGCGACAATCAAACAGGCAATCGGCTTTCGGCTAATGCGCTTCAATTCAAAACCCCAATCGTCTCCGTCCTGCGCCTCGCAATGAACTCACGGCCTATACTGGGCTCCGCCTCGGCGTCAAGGGAACTGCCTCACAGCCAGGGCGCGGGAGATTTGCGATGAGGCAACTGCGCACGGTGAGTATGGTGTTCGCGATAATCGCGAGCGTCGTCGCGATAGTCGCCGGCTTCATCCTGTTCTTCGTGATCGAGCCGCCGTTCCTCGCCTCGATTTTCCTGGCCTCCGCCTCAATCGCCATCGGATGCTTCATCCTGACCGGCATAGCCGCCTACTTCGGCCCTTGACCTCTAACATTGGGCGCAGAGGTCACCCCTGCCCAAGGAAGTGTGAAGCCCCCGGTGGGTTTCACATTCGATCAAGTGATTTACCCTTCCCCCCGGCGCCGCGGAACCATCGCCACACCGTAGCTGGCTTTACACGGCGGCCCCGACGCAAAGTAGTGCGCGATTTCCTGTGTGTCGCCGCGCATGAAAATCAGACTCGACGATCGCGTCCCGTAGTTTTCGAGATGCAGGCAGAGCGCGTTGGGCCGACCGCTGCGTGAATCGAGCTGGGTGTTGTGGTCAGCCAGCAACATTCCCAGCGCGGCGCGCTGCCCGATCGGATCGCGCTGAAAGTCTTCCCGCTCCCCAAGCGCCGCGAACTTGCCGTATGACGCGCTGATCTTCGGACATTCGAAATCGTCAACGTCGAGATTCGAGAGCAGATGCAGCCCCGGCTTGAGCGCGACGACCTCAATCGACGCGCCGCGGTTATAGGCGACGAACGCCTGGTCGCGCGAGACGATCAACAGATTGAATGGATTGTAGCCCGAGCCGCGCTCACGCGCCGCGAACTCCGCCGCCTCCGCCGCAGTCCGGCGCCGCAACGCGTCGAGACACAGCAGCCCGCGCGATCGCGCATCGGGATTGCCGCCGTTATCCGCGCGCCGATTC
>JBOHWI010000284.1:0-2582 GCA_050736675.1 Binatus sp. (SeqCode) | reverse complement strand
ATGTCTTAAAGCAACTAGACGAACGAATTCAGGCTTCGGTGGCGCGTATCCAGCAGTTGCGCAAGGAAAACGATCAACTCGCGCAGAAGCTCGCGGAAGCCGAAAAGAAATATGCCGATGCGGCCGGGCAGGTGAAGCAGTTGAGCGCCGAGCGCCAGCAGCATGAAAACGAACGCAACGACGTGAGAACCAGGATCGAAAAAATTCTCACCCGTTTCGACGGGATCGATCTTGGCTAGAGATGTGAAAGGAGTCAGCGTCCAAATCATGGGACAAAACCTGACGGTCGCCAGCGACGCAGGCGATGACTGGGTCAAGTCCCTGGCCGAGACGGTGGACGAAAAGATCAAGGATATCCGCGCCGGGAGCCAGACGATCACTTCCGTGAACCTGGCAATCCTGGCTGCGTTAAATTTCGCCGAGGAGCTCGAACACCTGCGCCAGGAGCATCAGGAGCTGGTGGATCGAATCGCGGCGATGAATAAACGGCTGTCCGCGGCGATCGACGGCGAATGAACATGATTCGCGGCGACGGCGCGCGGCATCCGAGAGGTGACGATTTCGGGACGGGGGCGGGAATTGTGGATCTCGAAAGTAGCCTAAACGCGGTGCTTACCAGCATGAGGCCCGTGCAATACTTTTCAACCGCATCGAAGGCTTTCGCGATAGGACGTTTCGCGGATACAGGCCGGCTGTCAGGCGGTTCGAGAATTACAACGAAAAGCGCGCGCGACGACGGCAACGAAACGGCGCAGTCGAGTACGTAAACCCGCTCCCGCCATGGTGACGACTGTGGCGGACGAAAAGAAAAATCTTCGCGCGATCTTGATCGCGTGCCGCGATGCGCTCTCCGGCGAGCGCGCGATGGTGTGGTCGGAAATCGTCGAACGTCGAGTACTCGCGAGCGAGTCCTACCGCGACTCATCCGCGATCGTCCTCTACAAAGCTCATCGCAACGAGGTCTCGAGCGACATTATCCTCGCCGACGCGCTGGCGTCCGGACGGGCCGTCTTCTATCCGCGGGTCGATACTGCGACGAATATGATAGTCGCGCGACGGATTTACGCCCGCGGCGAACTCGCCCGCGGTGCGTATGGAATCCCCGAGCCGCCGGCGTCGTCCGAGCCGCTCGACAGCCAAATGTTCGCGAAAGTTCTCGTCTGTGTTCCCGGCGTTGCCTTCGGACTCGAAGGCCAGCGGCTGGGCCGTGGCGGGGGTCATTATGATCGTTTCATCGGCCAACTCGGCGGCGAAGCGATCACTGTGGGGCTCGCCTATTCATTCCAGCTGCTCGATCGAATCCCCGAGTCGGGACTCGACCGGCGGCTTAACTTCATTGCGACCGAGTCCGCCGTTCATCGTGCCTGCGAAGCGCCACTGCCGGCACGCCGAACGCGGACGAAGGAGGTAAACCCGGGTGGCACTAATCACCGCAATCCTGGGATTCATAGTTGGTGGCGCGGTCTTTTTCATTTGGGGAATAACGAAACAGCGTAAGGACGCCGTTAACCTGGAGGCCGCGCGCGCTCAGGCCGAGGAAATAACCAAGGAGGCTCAAACCCGGAGCCAGCTCGTAGTTAAGGAGGCTGAACTCAAGGCCAAGGACTTGGTGGTCGGCGCGAAGGCCGACGCCGAACGCGAGATGCGCGATCGCCGGCGCGAGATTGCCGCGATCGAACAGAAGCTCGAAACCCGCGAAGAGACTTTCGAAAAGCGCCAGGAGGCATTCGAGCGGCGCGAAGCCGATCTCAACCGGCGCGATCAAAGTCTGCGCTCGCGCGAGAAAAGTCTCGCCGACAAGGAAGAAGTCCTGCAGGCGCATATCGACGAGGCTCGCACCAAGCTCGAAGCCGTCGCCGGACTGACGCGCGAGGAAGCCAAGCGCTCGCTGATGGACGAGATGATCGGGCAGGCGCGCACCGACGCCGCCAAGCACATCCGAATCGTCGAGGAAGAGGCGCGCGAGGAGGCCGACCGCCGCGGCAAGCGCGTCGTCGCGATCGCGATCGAGCGGCTGGCGGGCGAGTTTGTCGCCGAGCGCACGGTCTCGGTAATCCCGCTGCCTAACGACGAGATGAAAGGCCGCATCATCGGCCGCGAAGGACGCAATATCCGCGCGATCGAGGCCGCCACCGGCGTCGATATTATTATCGACGACACTCCCGAGGCGGTCGTGATTTCGTGTCACAATCCGATTCGCCGCGAGATCGCGAAGGTCGCACTGCTGCAGCTCATCTCGGACGGCCGCATTCACCCCGGCCGCATCGAGGAAGTCGTGCGCAAGGCCGAGCAGCAGGTCGAGGAATCGATTCGCGAGGCCGGCCAGCGCGCGATCATCGAGGTCGGCGTGCACGGAATCCATCCCGAGCTGATCAAGCTGCTCGGGATGCTCAAGTATCGCTACAGCTACGCGCAGAACGTGCTGATGCACTCGATCGAGGCTGCATTCATCTGCGGCGCGATGGCGGCGGAGCTGGGGCTCAACGAAAAGCAGGCCCGCCGCGCGGCGCTCTTGCACGATATCGGCAAGGCGCTGACGCACGAGGTCGAAGGCTCGCACGCACTGATCGGCGGCGAAATAG
>JBOHWI010000283.1:0-11717 GCA_050736675.1 Binatus sp. (SeqCode) | reverse complement strand
CAAGAGGATTGCGGCGCGCTTTCGATCGGATCGTCGACCGGCGATCCATTCGACGTCGCGTTGTTTCTGCTCTCCGGGGGCACCACCGGAATGCCGAAGCTCATTCCGCGCACGCACGCCGACTATTTGTACAACGCGCGCGCGTCCGCCGCCGCCAACGGTCTCACCTCTGCATCGCGCATCCTGATCGCCATTCCCACCGCGCACAACTTTGCGCTGGCGAGCCCCGGATTGCTCGGCGCATTGCTGGTCGGAGCGCCCACAATCTTCAGCCAATCGACCAAGGCGGCTGACCTCGCGAACATGGTCATGCACGAACGGATAACTCACCTGCCATGCGTGCCGACTATAGCGCTTGCCCTGCTCGACCTTCCGCCGTCAGCGCGCGCCGGGCTCGCGTCGCTGCAGGTCGTCACGGTTGGCGGTCAGCGGCTCCAGGAGCCAACCGCACGCGCTCTCAAGCAGACCTTTCCGCATATCGTCGTGCAGCAAGTGCTTGGAATGGCCGAGGGATTGCTGTGCTTCACACGCCTCGATGAGCGCGACGACGTGGCCTTCGCGACCCAGGGCCGTCCGATGTCGCCGACCGACGAGATCCGGATTGTCGACACCGACGGCGCAGACGTCGCCAACGGTGCGGCAGGCGAACTGTTGTGTCGCGGACCATATACGCTTCGCGGGTACTATCGCGCGCCCGAGCGCAATCGGGACGCCTTCACGGCCGACGGATATTATCGCACGGGCGACGTGGTGCGGCTCCATCCGTCGGGGAATCTGATCGTCGAAGGAAGGATCAAAGACCTGATCAACCGCGGCGGCGAAAAAGTGAGTGCCGAGGAAATCGAGGCCCACCTGCTCGCTCATGCTTCTGTCACGGCCGTCGCCGTGGTGGCAATGCCCGATCCTGTTCTGGGCGAGAAGGCGTGCGCGTATGTGTCTCTTAGAGATGGAAATACCTTTGCGCTCCCGATGATGCGCGAATTTCTGGCGGCTCGCGGCGTCGCGCAATTCAAATGGCCCGAACGAATCGAGATCGTTCGCGAATTGCCGCTGACCAACGTCGGCAAGATCAAAAAGGCCGAACTGCGGCGCGACATCGCGGAAAAACTTGCCGCCGAACACGCCATAGCAGTTGCGCGACAAGGAAATTGATCATGGATGTCGAGAAAGGAACACGCCGGCTCAAGAGCCTGATTGAAAAGCTGGAACGCAACAATCGCACGCTGCGATCGCATCCGACGATCGAGAAGATCGAGCGCGGCGAACTGTCGATGCCCCAGCTTCGCCACTGGGCGACGCAGCTCTTCATCGGCAACAAGGCGCACAACGCCAATATCCTCGGCCTCATCTATGCCAGGTGCGACGACTTTCCGGCGCGTAAGGCGATCGTCGAGAATCTGATCGAAGAGGAGCTCGGCCGCGTCTCCGGCGCCAATCGATCGCATCCGGAGCTCTACCTCGAATTCGGCGAGGCAATCGGAATCCCGCGCGCCGCGTTGCTTAACGCGAGCATGACCGCCGACGCGACCGCGATGCTGCATTGGATGTATTGGCTGGCCGAATCGAAGCCGTGGTACGTCACCCTGGCGGGAATCAGTCTCGGCTCCGAGTTGTTCAATCCCGACGCTTACGTCCGCGTGATCGACGGGCTCAGCCGGCACTACAAACTCTCCGATGACGCGCTGCTGTTTTTCAGTGTTCACGTCAAGGTGGACAAGGATCACGGCGACTCGAGCGCGGGTTCTATCTTCCGCGCGATACCCGAGAGCGCCGCAGCCGAGACGCTGTGGGCCGTCGAGACCCATATCGAGCTGATGCGCCGGCTGTGGTCGGATATCGATCCGCCGGCCGCGTGATACGGGCGGCTAGCGCCGCAAATCCTGGAGGATCTCCCGGAGGACGCCGCGGTCGTGATCGGTCTTCACGGGCATGTCGAACGACAGCCGGTTCACGCCGGCAAAGCGCTTCTTCATTACGCTCGCGATCTCGTCGTAGGTGCCGACGGCGGCGAACGCGTGCACCATTTCGTCGGTCACCAGCTTGGCCATCTCGGGCCACTTCTGCTGTACCGATAGTTTGTGCAACTGGTCGGCGGTGTCACCCCATCCGTCGATTTCAAAGCTGGAACGATACGATCGCGTCGAGCCGTAAAACGCGATGGTCGATTTCATTCCGCTGACCGCACGAGCGAGCGAGTCTTTGTCCTTTGCGGCGCATAGGAAGCCGCCGCCCCCGATTTGAAAATTGTTCCATTCAGCGGCCGGGCGGCCCGACTTGTCGAATCCTTTTTTCAGATTCGGGAATGCGATCTGGTCGAGATATTTCCGCGTGACGATTCCGTGCAGGCGCACGCCCTCGCAGACCTCGCCCGCAACTTGCAGCATCCGCTCCTGCACCGCGGCGATCAGCACCGGGATGTTCGGATTCGAGACTGGCGGCGGCGCGAAGTTCGGCGTCATCAGCGAGAGATTGTAATGCTCACTCTGGAAGTTGAACGGCTCGCGAGTCTGCCAGGTTCGCCAGCACGCGCGCATCGCGCCGACGTAGTCTTTCATCCGCTGCGCAGGCTTCGACCACGGCATCCCGAAGCGTCGCATCACGTGGCCTTTGACCTGCGAGCCGAGTCCGAGACTCAGCCGCCCGCCGCTCATGCGCTGCAAATCCCAGGCGGTGTACGCGGTGGCGACGGGGCTCTTGGTGAATGCGAGCGCGATGCCGGTGGCGAGCTCGATTTTCGACGGCTCCTGCGCGGCGATCGCGAGCTGGAGATACGGATCGTGCTGGGTCTCGACCGCGAGGATGGTGTCGTAGCCGAGCGAATCGGCGTCGCGCACCTGGTCGCGAATCGTGGTCCAGGTCGGCTCGGGCCGCTTGGAGCCGTCCTGCATGTCGGGCGTGTAGGGAGCTCCGAGATGGAGTCCGCGTTCTACTTTGATTGTTGGCATGGCAGAGGTGATCCCTGCACCCAGAGATAAGACATATTCGCCTTTGCCGTCTAGCTCACCGATATGCCGGGGGCGGGGAATTGGCGGCACATCTCGGCGACGGCGGCGGCGATGCGCTTGAGTGCGGTCTCGTCGCCGGTGTGCGCGATTGCCTCGTCCATGAATTTTCCGATCTGGCGCATCTCCGCGTCGCCCATCCCGCGCGAGGTGACCGCCGGAGTGCCGAGGCGCAGACCGCTGGGGCTGAAGGGTTTACGCGGATCGTACGGGACGGTGTTGTAGTTGCAGACGATGCCGGCGGCGTCGAGTGCTTTCGCACCCTTCTTGCCGATCACCTTTTTACTGGTCAGATCAATGAGGATCAGATGATTGTCGGTGCCGCCCGAGACGAGGCTGAAGCCGCGCGCGAGCAGTTCGTCGGCGAGCGTCTTGGCGTTGCTCACGACTTTTTTCGCGTACTCCTTGAACTCCGGCGTCGACGCTTCCTTCAGTGCAACCGCGATCGCCGCGGTCGTGTGATTGTGCGGGCCGCCCTGCAATCCCGGAAAGACCGCCTTGTCAATTTTCTCGGCGTATTCGTTGCGGCACATGATCATCGCGCCGCGCGGGCCGCGCAGCGTCTTGTGGGTGGTCGTCATGATCACGTCGGCGTATGGCGCAGGATCCGGATGCACGCCGCCGACAATCAGTCCCGCGACATGTGAAATATCGGCGAGCAGTAATGCGCCGACTTCTTTCGCGATCTCGCTGAAGCTCTTGAAGTCCCACAGGCGCGGATACGCGGTGCCGCCGGTCACGATGATTTTCGGCCGCTCCTTGCGCGCCAGCTCGCGGACCTGGTCGAAGTCGATGACGTGACTTTCGCGATCCACGACGTACTGCGCCGAGCGCCAGAACGTGCCGGTGATGCTGACGGGCCATCCGTGCGTCAGATGTCCGCCGTGCGGCAGCGACAAGCCCATGATGGTGTCGCCCGGCTTCAGCAGCGCAAAATACACCGCGACGTTGGCCGGCGAGCCCGAGTACGGCTGCACGTTGGCGTGCTCGACTTTGAACAGTGATTTGGCGCGCTCGACGGCGATCGTTTCGATCTGGTCGATGTAGCGCTGACCCTCGTAGTAGCGGCGCCCCGGGTACCCTTCGGAATATTTATTGGTAAGAATCGAGCCGGTGGCCTCGAGCACCGCCGTCGAAACATAATTCTCGGACGGAATCATCCGGAGCGAATCGATCTCGTACCGCTCCTCATCCTTGATGAGCTGATAAATTTCCGGGTCAGTTCGCTTGAGTTCGTCCACACCGCACCTCCGATGCCGTCAGCCTACAGTCGCGTCGGCGACGAGGCAAAACTTTTTTCAGGGAATGGCTCCCGGCCGTTGCGAAAGTGCCTCGTCGAATGCTTGCTCGAGCGTGGCGCTGGCGCCGCGGATTTTGTCGACTACGCTTTTGGCCCAATCGAAGTATTCCTGCTTTCGTTGCAGCGACCATCCTTTCGGCGGATCGCCGATTACGTCTCTCAGGTTGCAGGTCTTGTCGGCCAGCTTGATCAGCCGGGCGCGAGGGGAAAGGGTCGATGCGTGCTCGATTTGAAGTTGCTTGCGTTTCTCGCGGGGCAGACTTTTGTTGTCCGAGACTTCGGCGACCAATTTCGAAACTGCGGGGCCGAATTCGTTTTCGAGTTCCTGCAAGCTCGTCTCGGTGTCTTCGATTGTGTCGTGAAGGAGCGCGGCGGCGATGGTCTCGGTGTCGGTGACGTTGCCGACGTTCACCAGCAAGTTCGCAACCGCGATCGGATGGTTGATGTAGGGGATTGGCTTGATGCCCTTGCGGGCCTGATGGCGATGCTTGTGGGCGGCGAACTTCAGGGCCCTAAAGAGCAGCTTTTGGTCTGGCTTTTGGTTCGATCTGGACATCAAATAGCGCCGAATCGCGAATCTTCGATTTGGCGGAAAGCGTCAATTTACACTACCGGTTATGGTCCGACCAGGGATCTACCACTTCTGGGTAGCTTCGTTGGGCGACCCGAAGCGCCACCCCTGCGACAACCGTTGTCATCTGGCTATGCCATAATATTTATCATGACTTCTTCAGCCACTCCCGCCAACGCCCTCGCCTCCCAGCACTCGAATCCCGCCGCTTCGCGCTCATCATTTCGCAAACTCTTCAAGCTCACCAATCGTCGGACCCTCTCGCTCCCCATGCGATGCAACCCATTCCGTCGCCTTATCCCTCTCTCACCGAGCGGAAGAAATGGAAGAAAGTAAACAAATGCAACCGATCGCCGAAACGCAGATTCAGAACATTGTTTGTTTTTTGTCACTGCAAATCGGGGGGCGTGACCTTGGCGAGCCAGGCGCGGTAGTTGCCGTCGTAGCCGACAGCGAGCTGGCGTTTGCGGACGTGGCCGAGCAGTCGCGCGACGTGTTCCGGCGCGATCTTCGATCGTGCGTGGAGCGCGCCCGCGATGTTCGCGCCCGAGGCCGCCGCGTCTTTGCGCGCGCCTTCAGCAATCTTCAGTTCCTCGCTGGACAATCCCAGGTACGCCTCGGCCACGCGCGTTCCGATCTCGGTGCCGCTGTCGAGCGAGTCCTTGATATTGCCCTTGCCGGTGAGCACGTTGCCGGCGGCGAACACGGCCGTCGGACCATCCATCAGGAGGCCGATCTTCTCATCGACGTAGGTATAGACTTCGCCCTTCTGCGGAATTCCGGGAATCGGCTCCGGGATGCTGCCGATCGAGCTGATCGTCAGCGGTGCGCGCGCGGTCTCGACGCCGTCCTGAACGATGCGCACTTGTCCGTCGGCGATTTCCGTGCGGCTGAAGTTCACCCCGACCACCATGCCGTTCTCGACGATTACACCGCTCGGCGCGCGCAGCTCCCGGAACTCGAACAAAAACTTACGCTGCGCTTTTTCAAGAATCTTCGCGCGCGCCTGCTTGAGCGCGTTCGCGCGTTTCTCGGGCGCGTCGGGCGGAATGTCCGACAGCGGCATGTCGAGCACGCGGCGGCGGTAGTACAACTTGCACGGCGCGACGCCGAGGTCGGCGTACTTGAGCCCGCTCGCCGCCAGCACCGGCTCGAGGCCTTCGCGCTCGAGCGCGAGCATGTCGGCGGCGATGCCGCGGGCCTTGAGCGCGTCCAGCGTCGTCTCGATTTGCAGGACTTTGACCACGTCGATCGAAGCGAGTCCGCCACCGACGACGATCGAGCCGGGAGTCAGCTCGAAGCGCGGACCGGCGTAGCTTTTTTCCGGATAGTGATTGAACCAGTAGATAAGCTTGTTCTGATAGACGAGGCCGCGATCGATGAACTGGTCGGCGCCTTCGACCGGAAACGGGCGGTCGCGCCAGGCGCCGTGGGTCAAAACAATTCCGCTGAGCTTCCAATTGGTCCGCAGATCTTCGAAATCGAGCTCGCGCCCCATCCGCGTCAGCGGAACGTATTCAATATTCGGGTGTTCGAGGCGTTGATTGATTTCCTCGTACTCATCCTGACGCTGCTTGACGTGCCATCGCGGCAAGCCGTCCTCGATTTTTCCGTACGGGCGTGGATTCTGCTCGAAGACGATCACCAGCGCGCCGCGCTCCGCCAGGATTCGGGCAATTTCCGAGCCGGCAGTCGCGGCGCCGACCACGGCGATCACGTGGCGCGGGGATTTATTCTCAGCGTCAGTCATAAGGGTATATTTGATTAGCGTCTGCGAGCGTGTCGTGCAATCGCAGGGGCGACGGTTTCACCCAGCGATAAGAGTGCGGGAATTGGTCTTGTAAGATCCGTTTGGCGGGAGCAACCTTGCGCGACGCAAATGCCCCTGCCAGTCCGTTCTTGCGCGCATGAAACTCTCGTGGTTTTGTTAATGATCGTGATGCGTGCGGGGCGGATTGTGTTTCGACAATTTCAGAAACTCGCGATCGTCGGCTCGATACTGCTGGTCGCCGGATGCTACTACGCCCCTGTTTTCGCCAACCGCGCCGAAGGCGGCGGCACCAATACGGCAGAGGGCGAACAACATGACGTGCCCTACACCGCACATGATTCGTTCCTTCTGACCCAGGACGCGCTGCGCAGCGAGGGCGTCCTGTTCGAGGTCAAACCCGAGGACAAACTCGTCACGCTGTGGAAGGAGGCCGACACGGGCCCGGGAGTACTCGGCAGTCTGGTCGGCGTCGATCCGCGGTATCGCTACGAGATCGAGATCGTGGCCAACAGCGCTCGCAGCTCGCGCATAGTCGTTAATGTCCGCACCGAGGACATCCCCGACCAGGACATCTCGAAGTACGAAGCCACTACGCGGCTGAACTTGTTCGCCAAAATTGACGAGTTGGCTGCGAAATTCCCGCCGTCGGGCGGCACTCCCAAGGAGGGCGGCGTCAACTACGCTCTGCTGCCCAATGAGGACTTGAAGGGTCTGGCCAAGCGGGCGACAGGCAACGCGGACAATTGGCGGCAAATCGCGCAGGACAATGGGCTCAAATCGCCCACTGACGGCGCCAGTCTGCCAAGCATCTGGATCAGGAACACCCTGTTGAGCGCGCCGCAGAAAGATCCCGGGAATAACTGAGCTTGAGGCGGTCGCGAGAGAAATCATGAAAAAATTGGCTGCAGTAAAAATCGATGCCCGCCCGAGTGAGCCCGGGCGGGCATCGAAAACAGCGCTCTCGCGCTATCGCGGAGGATCAGTCGTTAGGGTACGATGCCTCGCTCGCGTCGTATTCGGGGCTCAGGCCTGCCGGACTCACGGCGGCGACTACGGCGAGAAATTGCTCGAACGTCATCTGGAGATTGAGAAACCCGCCTTGGCAGAAAACCCATCCGTAGTAGTCCAGGATCTCGTCCGGGATCATCACCGGCAGGCGTGGCAAGGTTGAAACAACCGGGAAAGGACGGGGTTCGCCTGGGTTGATGTCATCCCATACGGCAGACTGGTCGGGCTCCCCGTCGGCCTCGACCACGCTTACTTCGCGTAAGGGAATCACTTTGCCTCTGGCAACTCTATTCATAGGCAATAAATCCTCCTACTGCCCGCTTCCGGTCCCCGTTAATAGCCAATTAATTCTAGACCAAGTAGCGAGCCGGTCAAGGAGCAACTTCGACATGTTTTCACCTATTTGCGAGTTTCTCTGTCATGCGTCACGTCCGGGACAACTACGAGGGGAGAGCCCGGATTCCCCCCTAAGTATCTAAAAGGATTATGTTTTCTGCATTTCAGGCGATCGTCCTCGGCATCGTGCAAGGCTTGACCGAGTTCCTTCCGGTGTCCAGCTCGGCCCATCTCATCCTGGTTCCATGGCTGTTCCGATGGCCGGACCCGGGGCTCGCGTTCGATGTCGTCCTGCACCTTGGAACGCTGCTGGCGCTGCTGGTTTTCTACTGGCGCGAATGGCTCGAGATGGGCTTGTCGTTGGCCAGTGGCAAGAGGCTCCCGCGCCGGCTGCTGTTTCTTTTGATTGTCGCATCGGTTCCCGGGGCGATCATAGGCGTTCTGTTCGAGAAACAAGCCGAGACGATCTTTCGTTCACCGGTGCTGATCGCCGTCACGATGAGTGGGTTGGGAGTCCTTTTGTGGGCGGGCGACGCGTATGGGGCGACCAAGCGCAGAATGGAGGACCTCAGCTTCCTCGACGCTCTGCTCATCGGCCTGAGCCAGGCACTGGCGATTATTCCCGGCGTCTCGCGCTCCGGCGCGACTATCACCACAGCTCGAATGCTCGGCATCGAACGGGCCGACGCCGCGAATTTTTCCTTCCTGATGGCGACGCCAATCATCGCAGGCGCCGGCATGCTCGAAATACACAAGCTCTTCCACTCGGGCCTCGCTGCCCAGCTGGGATGGGGCTTTGGGACCTCGGCACTCTTCGGTCTGCTGGCGATTATCGTGTTGTTGAGGTTCGTGCGAACCCACTCCTACCGGTTGTTCGCGATTTATCGAATCGGGCTGGCCGCATTCGTCGTCGCCGTCGCGTTGGCGCGGGCATAGTCAGTGCCCACCGACAGCTCGGCGGGTTCCATGCCGCCGGTCGCCAACGAAAGAGCGAACGATACGGCCCGCCGCGCGCGCGCCTTTCAGGTCGGCGTAACCCTGTGCATCATCAACACGATCATCGGCGCCGGCCAGCCCGTGATCACGCGATGGGGCGCGGTTCATCTGGATCCACTGCTGTTCTGCACCGGCGCCGCGGTGTTCGCCACGCTGTGCACGATCCCGCTGCTCCAGTTCACCGGCGAGTTGAGACTGATCGTCGGCCCGCAGTATCGAGGCCGCCTGTTCTGGATGTCGATGGCAGGAACCGTGATGACGAGCATCACGCTCACGTACGGACTCACGCGGATCGGCGCCGTCGCGGGAGTGCTGCTTCTGCAAACTGAGCCGATCTATTCGCTGGTGCTTTCGACCATCTTCGTCGGCGAGCGCCCGTCGGCGCGCCAGATACTCGCGACCGCTGCGATCCTGGTTGGCATCGGATCGGTGTTCGCCGGCGGCGGTTCATTTTCACCGCTATGGGCCTCGGCGATGATCTTCGCGACGCCGCTGTTCTGGCAGGGGTCGCACGTATTGGGATTGAAGTTGATGCCGCCGTTGACGCCGACCTCGGTCTCCGGCGGGCGATTTTTCTATGCGTCGATCGTTTTGACCGCCATGCTGCTGATCTTCCGCCGCGATTCTATCGTGCAGCTGGCGGACCCAACTTCGCTCGGCGTCATCGCCATCACCGGCTTCTTCATCTATTTTCTGAGCGCGCTTACCTGGTACGGCGCGATCAACCGGCTCTCGCTGGCGTGGACTACGGCGCTGGTCGTTCCCGGAATCCCGATACTGTCGATTCTGTTCGCCGTGATGTTTCTCGGCGAGCGCGCAACCACGCGCGAGGTCGTCGGCATTCTAATCTCAGTCAGCGGCGTGCTGGCGCTAGTCCTCGGCGCCGATCCGCATCGCAGGCAACCGGCTTCCGAAGCGGCCGAGGCGATTCACGAACCCCTGATTTGAGTTCCCGCTCCCGCTGCATTTGACTCTGCGACTCGCCTGGTCTTTAGTGACCGGGAGACGCAGCTTCATCAAAAAAACCAACGCGAGGAACTCTGCCATGGCTCGAATGATCAGACACGAAAAGAACGCGCCTTACGAAGTCCCGGAAGGCACCGAGCTACCGATTTACATCTGCGCGTGCGGGCTTTCGAAGAACAAGCCGTTTTGCGACGGCTCGCACAAAAAAACGCGCGACGAAAATCCCACCGACGTTTACGTCTACGACGATATCGGCCGCGCTCGCGTCAAAACCGAATACTAGTAATCCGGCGCCGGTACGTCTTCTCGATTGTCCCCCTTCCCGCATGCGGAAGGGGTTAGGGGTCAGGTTTTTCGGTACCGATTCCAAATTGAAAGTTCCTGAAGAGACTACGCGCACCGATTCCGAGCCTGCCGTTGTGCCTGCGTATGCGGCGCCCTGCGATCCCGCCGCGCCGGATTGGCTCGAGTTCATCGCGCAGCCGCGCCACGCATGGCCGATCCTGTTGATCTTCGGCGTCGCTCTCTATCTGGTAAATCTCGGCGGCTATCCACTCTATACCAAGGGTGAACCGCGCGAAGCGGTCACCGTCTTCGACATCGTTCACGGCGGCGGCGTCATTCTGCCCCAGCGCGCCGGCGTCGAAATTCCCTCCAAGCCTCTCTTGATGCACTGGATGGCGGCGATAGTCTCGCTGGGCGCGGGCGGCGTAAACGAATTTTCAGTGCGCCTGCCGTCGGCCGGCCTCGCGATCGCCGGCATCATCGTCTGCTTCTTTTACGTACGCCGCCTATTCGACAACGTGACGGGGCTAATCGCCGCGATCGTCCTCGCCACCACGTTTCAATATCTGCAAGCCGCGACCGGCGCCCGCGTCGACATGACGCTGAACTTTTTCATGGAGGTGGCGTTCTTTGAATTCATTTTCATTGCCGAGGGACTTACGCGTCGCCGGATGCTACTCTACGTCGCAATCGCGCTCGCCGTTTTGACCAAGGGCCCCATCGGCTTGATTCTTCCGGGGCTCGTCGCGCTGATTTGGATCGCCGCCGAAAAACGATGGGCTGTGCTCTGCCGGATGGAGCTCGTGCGCGGCGCGATTGTCGTGCTGGTGCTGGCAGGAGGATGGTACCTCGCGGCGTTGATCGAAGGCGGCGCGGATTTTTTCCGCAAGCAGATACTCGCCGAAAACTTGCTGCGCTTCGCCGGCGGCGGCGGCTTCCACGAGGGCCACATCCACCCCTTCTACTATATGGAACTGGCGCTGTTCGCCGGATTCCTGCCCTGGACGATTCTGCTGCCGATCATCGGCGTCCAGGCTGCGCGTGCGCCGCGCGCATTCGATCCGCGCTTCAAATACATCTGCATCTGGACCGTCGCGGTGTTGATCTTTTACAACTTGCCGCAGAGCAAGCGCGGCGTGTACCTGCTCTGCATGTACCCCGCGCTCGCCACCGTTCTCGCGATCTACGTCCGCCAGACGATCGTGCGGCCAGAGTCGGCGCGCGCCTGGGTCCATTGGATCGCGCGATTGTGTGGCTTCGCGATGCTGCTGCTCGGCAGCGCCGCGCTGGTTGCGCTTGCGATGATCGCAGCCTGGCCGCATGCGGTCGCAGACCTGCTCCAGACGGCAGGCATTCGCGCACCCGCCTTCCCGCGCGTCTTGACCTTGACCGTTGGGGAGCACTGGATACTCGCGCTCGCAATGCCGCTCGCAGTCGTCACACTCGGCGTGCGGCTGATCGTCACGCGAGCGCTGGTTGAGC
>JBOHWI010000282.1:0-2983 GCA_050736675.1 Binatus sp. (SeqCode) | reverse complement strand
CAGCTCTACTACTGGATGAAGTTGATTCGTGCGTTCGAGGAGCGCGTTTCACGCTTGCACCGCCAGAACAAAATCCTCGGCGGTGTTTATTCCGGCGCCGGGCAGGAGGCGATCGTCACCGGCATTTGCGCGCCGCTGCACGACGGCGACTTCGTCGCACCGCTGCATCGCGATATGGGCGTCTTCATTATGCGCGGCGTCGATCCGGGCCGCCTGATGGCGCAGCTGATGGGCAAGGAAACCGGGCTCTCGCGCGGCAAGGATTCCTTCCTGCACGGCGGCGATCTGGAGCACGGCGTTTTCGGATCCACGTCGATGCTGGGTTCGTCGCTGCCCGTCGCGGTCGGCGCGGCGCTCAAATTCAGGATGAAAAAGAATCCCAACGTCGCGGTCGCCTTCTTCGGCGAGGGCGCGTCATCGCGCGGCGACGTGCATGAAGCGATGAACTTTGCCGGCGTGCACAAGCTGCCCGTGGTCTTCGTGTGCGAGAACAACCGCTACGCTTACTCGACGCCGCTCGAAAAGCAGATGGCGATCGAGGACGTCGCGGACCGCGCGGTCGCCTACGGCTTCAAGGGTTACACCTGCTCGGGCAACGATCTGCTCGCGGTGCTCGAGCTGAGCGAGCGCATGATCGCAAAGACTCGTGCGGGCGAAGGCCCGGTGCTGATCGAATGCAAGACCTATCGCTACCGTGGGCATAGCGAGCACGACGCAGCGCTCTATCGCGACCAGGAAGAGCTGATCGAATGGCAGAGCCGCGACCCGATTCCGCGCTTCGAGTTTTATCTCGAGAAGAAAGGCCACGACATCAAACATATCCGCGAGCAGATCGACGAGCGCGCGAACAAGGCGGTGCAGGCCGCGGTCGAATTTGCCGAAAGCAGTCCGCTGCCGGAATCTCAAGAAGCACTTGAAGATATTTACGCCCCGAATTCACCCAACTCTACGAACAATGGCAGGCGTTAGTCACCGAAAAAATGGAAGTCACGTACATCAAGGCGATTAATTCGGCGCTGCACGAGGAGATGCGCCGCGACGAAAACGTTTTCGTCATGGGCGAGGACGTCGCGGACCTGGGCGGTGCGTTCAAGGCGACCGAGGGCTTGCTCGACGCGTTCGGCCAGGAACGCGTAATCGATACGCCGATTTCCGAGGCGTTGATCGTCGGCGCGGGAATCGGCGCCGCGGTGCTCGGGATGCGTCCCGTGGTCGAAATGCAGTTCGCCGATTTTATCTCCTGCGGCTTCGATCAGATCGTCAACACCGCCGCGACGCTGCGCTACCGTCACGGCGGCAACGCCGCGTGTCCGCTGGTGATTCGCGCGCCGTCGGGTGCGGGCGTTCACGGCGCGCTGTTCCATTCGCAGAATCCCGAGGCGTGGTTCACGCGCGTGCCGGGACTCAAGGTGGTCGCGCCCGCGACTGCGTACGACGCGAAAGGAATTTTGAAAAGCGCGATTCGCGACGGCAATCCTGTCGTGTACTTCGAGCACAAGCGGCTTTATCGCAGTATCAAGGAGGATTTGCCCGAGGGCGATTTCACCGTGCCCATCGGCGTCGCGGAAATTCGCAGGGAAGGCGGCGACCTGTCGATCATCACTTACGGCGGCACGCTTGGCCAGTCGCTCGACGCGGCGCGCATCGTCGAGAAAGAAGACGGGCTCGCGGTCGAGGTGCTCGACTTGCGCACTCTCCTGCCGCTTGATCGCGAGGCGATACTCGCGACCGCGCGCAAGACCGGCAAGGTGCTGGTCGTGCACGAGGATCGGCTGACCGGCGGAATCGGCGGTGAGGTCTCGGCGATAATCATGGAGAATGCGTTCGAGTATCTCGACGGACCCGTGCGTCGAGTCGCGGCTGCCGATGCGCACGTCGCATTCAGCCCGCCGCTCGAGGACTTCATCCTGCCCAGCACCAACAAAATCGTCGACGCAATTCGCAGCCTGGCGGCGTATTGAAATGGCGATCGACGTAACCATGCCGCAGATGGGCGAGAGCGTCGTCGAAGGCACCATAACCAAGTGGCTGGTCAAGGAAGGCGACGTCGTCAGCGAAGATCAACCGCTCGTCGAAATTTCGACCGACAAAGTTGACACCGAGATTCCGTCGCCGGGTGCCGGACGAATCGCGAAGATTGTCGCGGCGGAGGGAGATACGCTGCCGGTCGGCGCGACGCTCGCGGTAATCGAGCAGGCCGGCGCCGAAGCTCCCGCGAAATTGAAAGTCGTCGCGCCGAAAGCGGCGCCGAAACCGGAGGCGGTTGCTGAAAAACCTGCTCCGAAACCCGTGCCGCCGCCTCAGCCCGCGTCATCACCGCAGCCGATGCAGACGGCCGGCGCCGGCCTGCGCGAAGCTGAGCCCGACGCCGGAGGCCCGCGACGATTTTCGCCGGTCGTGCTGAAGATCGCGGCGGAAGAGGGCATCGACCTGAGCCGAGTGCCGGGGACGGGAATCGGCGGGCGCGTCAGCAAGCGCGACTTGCAGCGTTATCTCGATTCGTTGCGCAAGGGTGGTGCGCCCGCCGTCGCGCCGCCGCCGCAAGCGAACGGAGCTGCGCAAATCAACTCGCGTCGGGCGACGATTGCTCCCACCGCAGTGCCGCCGACTCAATTGGGCACGGTCTTTCGACTGCCCATCTATCAGCCCGTCGAGGGCGACGTCGTCGAGCCGTTCACGCGCCGACGCAAGCTAATCGCCGAGCACATGGTGTTCTCGAAGACGCATTCGCCGCACGTCGGCACGGTCGCCGAAGTCGACGTCACCAACGCGATGCGTCTGCGCGAGAAGTACAAAGACGAATTCTCTCGCCGCGAAGGGTTCAATCTCACGTTCCTGCCGATTGCCGCCGCGACGACCGTTCGCGCGCTCAAGGAATTTCCGCGGATGAATGCGTCGGTGGTAGGCGACTCCGTGGTCATTCGCCGCAAAATCAATCTCGGCATCGCGATGGATACCGAGGAAGGCTTGCTCGTTCCGGTAA
>JBOHWI010000281.1:0-1788 GCA_050736675.1 Binatus sp. (SeqCode) | reverse complement strand
TCCGCGAAGACGGGCAGTTCGGCACTATTGGCGGCGGATGCGGGGAAGCCGAGGTTTTTCGAAAAGCTCGTGTATTACTTGAAGAAACAAATGAAAAAAACGGCGGCGGCGCGCGGCTCGCTGAAGTCGATCTCACCGGCGATTTCGACCAGCGCGAGATCGGTACCTGCGGCGGGATAATGGACGTCTTCGTCGATCTCTGGTCACCCGCCCGCGACCTCGGGATCGCGCGCCGGCTGGCGGAAGCCGCCGGCCGCAGCGCGCCCGGAGCACTGCTGACGGTGGTCGATCCGGGTTCGCGAAACGCGATGCCGGCCGGGTCGCGGACGTTTATCGATCCGCACGATGTGGGCGTGCGCGATACGAGACCGCTCGATCTGCCTGCGGCGGCGGTCGCGCAGATCGTCGCACAGACGGCCGACGCAATTCCCACGTTGCTTGAGGTCGACGCGGCTTGGAGGCTCCAACCTGTCAAGCACCTCGCCCCAAACGGCGGCATGCGGATGTTCGTTGATCCGATCGTCGGTGCGCAGCGCCTTATAATCGTCGGCGCTGGGCACATCGCAGTGCCGTTATGTGCGCTGGGAGCGATGCTGGGATTTCACGTCACGGTGCTCGACGATCGCGCATCGTTTGCGAACCGCGAGCGGTTCCCGGACGCCGACGAAATAATCGTCAAGCCTTTCAGGGCCGCCGTCGCGTCGCTCGCGCTCGACGGCCACTGCTTTCTGGTTTCTGTCACCCGCGGCCATTCCTTTGACGAGGAAGTTGTGCGCGCGGCGCTGATGCAGCCGTGCGGATTCGTCGGGATGATCGGTTCGCGCCGCCGGGTGAAGGCCACGCTCGAGCGAATCGGCGAGAGCGGGGTGCCCAAAGATCGGCTCGCAGACGTTCATGCGCCGCTTGGCGTCGCAATCGGCGGCGAGACGCCCGAGGAGATCGCGGTCTCGATTATCGCGGAAATTATTCGCGAGCGCCGCACCAAGGATCGCGACGACTTCACGCTCGGTGTCCGTTTCGGCATCCTCAAACGCTCGAAGTAGTGCTCATCAATGTCGCGGCATCTCGAGGGCATTATCCTGGCGGCGGGCGAGTCGTGCCGCATGGGTTACCCGAAGCCGCTCCTCCAGATCGAGGGGCGGACGTTTATCGAGCAGATAGCAGAGACGATGCTTGCGATTGTGCCGCGGCTCGTGATCGTCATCGGGGCGCATCGCGAGCGCGTGCGGGCTGCGATTCCGCGTGACGCACGCATCGCGATTATTGAGAACCCGAACTATTCACGCGGACAACTATCGTCGTTAAAGATTGGGCTCGGTGCTCTTCAACCGGACTCGTCAGGCGCGCTGGTGCATCTCGGAGACCATCCGATGGTCCGCGCCGAAACCTTCCAGGCGATCGCCGATGCCTACAAACACACAGGCAAGCCGATCGTGATAGCGCGCCACGACGGCCGCCGGGGTCACCCGGTGATCTTCGACCGCGCACTTTTCGCCGAACTTCTAAGCGCCCCGGAAGAAGAGGGCGCCCATCAGGTCGTGAACGCCGATGCGTCGCGCGTCGAGTACGTCGACCTGCCCGATCCGGGAATCAATCTCGATCTGGACACGCCGGCCGACCTAACCCGCGCCGGCCTACGCCCGCCTCCGAAGCTTACCGTTTAGCTAGATCGAGCAAGAGTGTAGATGTGGCGAAACGTCAAGTTGACTCGCGGTCCGCACGGGCGCGCCTGTTTCGCGATTCCATGTTTCCAATGCCGCTGGGTTGCGCCTTTCATCAGCAAAAGGC